>JAGVXM010000026.1 GCA_018303785.1 Candidatus Pacearchaeota archaeon | reverse complement strand
ATATTTGTATTGGCGGGGGACATTTAATGGTTTCCTATAATCCTGATGCGTTAAAGTTAGCTGCGGATTTTATTTTATCATGAGTTTTAATTTTTTAACTATTTTAGAGCATCAGGCAATCATTATCTTTTTTTCGACATTTTTTTTCGGAGATGAAATGGTTTATTTATTTGGTTTTTTGTCAGGAACTGGGGTTTTTAATCTATGGCTAGTCATAATTTTTAGTATTTTAGGAAATGGAGGATGTGATATTTTTTGGTTGAGTGTTGCTAGATCTAAATATGTTGCAAAAGCAAAAAAATGGTTGTTTTCCAGAAAAAAAGTTAAACATATAAACTTTGGTAAGAAAAAATTATTTATGTCTATTTTTTTATCTAAATTTTTTTACGGTACCCGACTCATCACTATATTTTATGTTGCTGAAAAAGAGAAAAATTTTGGAAAAATTATATTTTTTAATACTCTTGCAGTTATATTATGGGTTTTTATTGTTTCTATTTCAATGTTTTATATGGGGAAATTTACTCGTATTTCTTTAGATTTTATTAAGGATATTAGGTGGTATCTAAGTATTGGGGTGATAAGTGTAATAATTATTTATATTATAAATCGATTTTATGGCTCAAAATTATTCTATCGGGTTAGTTCTTTTTATGAAAAATATTTAAAGGCAGCCTAAATTACTATAATTATGGTATTTAGAGTATTTCAATCTAAGTTTAAACAAAAACTTCCTTATTATTCATTGTGTGAAATTGAGAGTAAAGAGGAGAAAAGTTATCTTAAAATATTAAGAGATCAGATTTATGAAAAAAAGGATTCTTTCTTAATGAAACTGACCTTGATGATAATTAGGATTTAGTTTTGATGCAATACAAAAGGCTGGTGGGAAAGCATAAACTTAGTAGTTGGAAGGCACAAAATTTATTGGGGCATATCCAAGGCAGTTTTAAAAGTGTCGAATAACTTTATTAATCTAGTAATTCTTCTCTATAAAAATGGGTGATGCGGTAAAAGTTGTTAATATCTCTAAGAAATACAAAGGAGTAGTTGCACTCGACCATGTATCTTTGACTATAAAAAAAAATAGTATTTTTGGATTACTGGGCAGCAATGGTGCTGGGAAATCCACTCTATTGCATATAATTATCGGGCTGTTAAATCCAAATGAGGGGGACGTTTATGTTTTAGACGAAAAAATTAACAAGGGGTTTTCTAAAAATTTAAAAAATAAAGTTGCTATTGTACCGCAAAAATTGTCATTATATGAGGAGTTAACTATTTTTGAAAATTTATATTTTTTTGCTAAATCTTATGGCTTGCCGAGGAAAGAAGTGCTTGAGAAAATTGAAGGATTGAAAAATATATTGCGATTGGGAGATCTTCATAGAAAAGTGAAAAATCTTTCTGGCGGTTATCAGCGAAGAACCTCATTGGCAGTTGGACTAATTGGGAGTCCAGAGATTTTGATTTTGGATGAGGCTACTGTCGGGATAGATTTAGAAACTAAAAAAATAATTAATGAGTTGCTGTTAAGTTTAAAAGAGCACATGACTGTTATTACGACTACCCATTCTCTCGAAGAGGCAGAAGCAATATGCGATTATGTTTATTTTTTACATAAAGGAAAAAAAGTTTTGGAAGGAACGTTACAGGACATAATAAAAAAGTATTCAGCTGAAAACAGTGGTGATATACATATTGTTTTTAAAGATGAGGAAGCAGCAAAGAAAATATTTGATTTATTTGGCGAGACAAAAATTTTACGCATGGAAGGCAATAAATTATATTTAGTATTCTTCAGCGGTCAGTATTCTGCGAATGTACTAACTAATTTTTTGAATAAAATTAAAGGATATGAAAAAGATATTGTGGATATTTCAATACACAAACCTAATTTGGAGGAAATCATGCTTCAGCTGATTAAATCTGATTAATGTTTTATACCGTTTTAATAAAAGAAGCGCGTCAGTTGTTTAGTGACAAGGGTTTTTTGCTTATTGCTTTAATTCAGCCATTAATTTTTATTGTCATGTTTGGAAGTTCGTTTAAAGGAGGAGATATAAATCATTTGGATACTATAGTTATTGATAATGATCATACTAATTATTCACAATATGTTATTGATGCAACTTATGAATCTGAATTTTTTGATCCTATAAATTTTTCAGGAACTCTTGATGATGCTTTAATTCATCTTGAGCGAAGTGAGGTGAGGGCAGTTATTCTTATACCTGAAAATTTTAGCGATAATATTGATAATGCTATAACTGGAGAAATTGAGATTTATATCGATAGTTCAAATTTTTTAACTTATAGTTCTTTATCAGGCGCACAGATAGAAATTATTAAAGAGTCTCTGCAGAGAATTGCTAATGATTTATTGGGAGGGTTAGAAGAGGAAAAGGAAACAAGTAAAAAGAAAATTGAAGATATTAAAGATATTTTTGATGAAATAGAAACTGAAGCTGATAAGCTCGATGCTGAACTCAATGACATTAAAGAAGAGTTTTCCGGCATTGATTCTACTGCTATAAAAAATTCGATAAACTCTCTGAAAGATGCACTTCAAGAAGAAAAGACTTCTCTTAATCAGACGCAGAATGCTTTAGACGGCATTATTTTTACTCTTGCCGATATTAAGGCATTTAATCAAACTGAAGAAGACCGGAAACTTATTGTGATCGGCCAGATAACCGCGATTCGCAATGGCATTAATAATTCTATAAAAGATGTTGATGATACTATCCGCGATTTAGATGAGATTGATGTCGGCACTGTTGATGCGGGAAATATTTCTGACCGCATTGATGAGAAATTGGATTCAATAAAAAATAAATTTGAATCAGTTAAAGAAATTGGGGAGAGTATTAGTCTTAATTTAAATAAATTACAGAAGGATTTTTTGTCTGAGCCTATTCGAATTAAAGAAACTGCTTATCATGGCGAGATAAAATATTTTGATTATTTAGGGGCTGGCGTATTATCTTTAATTGTATTTTTTGTCAGCTTGATGGCTCCCGCATTAAATGTTATTTATGAAAAAGAGCAGAATACTTTATACCGATTATCAACCACTCCTGTTTCAAGCATAATTGTATTTTTTGGAAAATTTTCAGTTTTTATTCTTTTTAGCTTTTTTGAGATGCTATATACTTTGTTCGTTGCTATTCTTATTTATGATTTGAGAATTACGGGCTCAATTTATAATGTTATTCTTATTCTTACTTTGCTTGCATGTGCGTCAATTTCTATCGGGTTATTTATCTCATCGAAGGTTAAAACAATGCAGCAAGCTTTAGTATTGGTTCCTTTGATTGTTATCCCTTCATTTATGATATCTCACGCTTTTTTTCCTCCGGATATTATGGCTGAATTTATGAATTACGTTGCGTATGCAACCCCTATGACTTTTTCAAATCACGCGCTGAATGCAATAATGATTAAGGGATTCAGTTTGAGTGAAGTTTTGCCTGACATTTATGCACTACTTGCTTTTACGATTGTCCCTTTAATTTTATTTATTATAAATTATAAACGAATGAGGTATTAACATGGGCTACCTTGAATCATTTTTACTTTTTGTTATTGATAAAAATCCTTTTTTGATTGCATTTTTAGTTCCTTTAATTGGAGGGGAACCATTTTTTGTAGCTTTGGCTTTTTTTGCAGGAGCGAGCGGAACACTCCCTTTGTGGTTAATTTTTATTTCAGGGACTCTTGCCGATATATTGGATGATATTTTTTGGTTTTATGTGCCCCGCGGGAAAATTTTTAGGAAGATTCGGATCCCCGGTTTTATCAAACAGTTTTTCAAAAAAGAAAGCTACCAATTTAGAAAAATTGAACACAAGGATTTGCCGCTGTTTATGATCATGAGCAAGTTTCTCGTCGGGACGAGGAATATCGCAATCATGTCTGTTAGTCTCAATAAAATTTCTTTTAGAAAATTTATTCCTTACTCTATTTTGTCTGCTTTTATTTGGAGTACTATTGTTGTTGCTGTTGGATGGTCTGCTGGAAAAGGATTTGTTTTAGTAAAGGAAATTTTTGACAGCACTCGACTTGCAATTACATTTATGATTCTATTTGTCGTGGTTCTGATTATTCTGAGGCATCACACTCATCATCATGTCAAGAAAAAATTAATGAAGTGAATCTTTTTTGAAAAAGTCTTTAATATAATCAAATTGTTGTCTGAATTCTGCACCGTCCAAATATAATGTTGCTGCAGGACGAGAGCAGAAATCGGTGAAGTGATCAAGTATTCTATAGGGAAAACTCATGTTAAGATAGATTTCGGTATGTTTTGGATGGTGTGTTTGTATAACTGCGTCCCATTGTTCTGTATACACTACTTGTGCTATGCCCATTATTGCAACGAGATGACTTTTTTTATCACGCTCAAATCCTTCTCTCGAGAAAAATCCTCCTGGTTCGTAGATTTTTCGTTGATGATTCATTATAAAATCTTGCAGAACCTGTCTGGATTCTAATGAAAGTGATGACTCCTTCAGATCTCCATTCGTGTTATACTCAAAGGAATCATAAAAATTATGCAATTCATCACCTGTTTTTCCATTAAGTTCTGTGGGAATAATGCCGAAATAATTTCTATCAACTGCTCGTATTACTTTTGAAATATTTTTTTTATGGGAATCATGGAGGACGAAAAAACGCGCAGCACGGTCAAATAAATCTTTCCCATCACACAACGGTTCACGAACTTCAGATTCCTGATAAATCTGCATTCGTTCCTGTGTTAATCTTCTAATGAGATCTGCATCATGAATTTCAGTGAGAACGGGTTCATTATTTATAATCTTCTCTTTTATTTCTAATGGAAAAAATTTTTCCAAAAATCCTCGTTGTTTTTCTGTTAGACCTAAGTCGATACTCATACCCTTTACAAAAAGTCTGTCTTTTAAAAGTTTATTGTAGTCAGAATATTGTTTAAGATTCATCATGATAAACTATTTAAATTATTCTTAGGTTTATTTTTTATGATACGGCTTGCAGAAATTACTGAGAGTGAGGAGGAAATAAAAAAATTGGAATTATATGCGAGGAAATTTAATGCAGGAGATGAAGATGCTTTAAAAGAAATATTGGAATTAACATATCCATTGCAAAAAAGACTTTCATTAAGCTTCATTAAGAGAAATTCTTCTTTAGATCTTGATACTCTATTCGCAAGAAGGAGTTTACCGGACTGCTCGGGAGGGGAGCACTGTTTTCTCCCATTATACCCGTGGCATTTTCTACTAAATATGTCGGGGTTTGCGGGATTGGAATTATGATCTTTCTGGGATGTAGGGCGCATTTGAATCTAGAATTAGTTATCTTAAAAAAGATATTGCAGTTTTCAATGGCGTTTCTCCATGCATCTCTTTGATTCGGCGTGAGAACGCAGAATCATTTGTTGAAAATGTGATTTCTAATTTGAACGAAACTGACACCTATTTATTTTATTTGAGATTTGGACAATACACTCCACTACAAGATATAGAGAAAAAAATTAACCGAAGCCATAAATATGTTTATGAATATATAGAAAAAATTTCTTCTCATTTACGGAGTGAAGCACAAAATTTTGAAGATTTGGATATTCCCACTCTCGGCAATATTTTATTTGAACGGTCTGAAGCTTTAGGAAAAATCTTTATCTCTAAACCCAAGACTAACGACCCTCGCTGGAAAAATAAGGAGCATTGGAAAAGTTATGGATATGCTCATAATTTTTATTCAAGAAATCCTGCAAGTTTATTGAATAGCTCACATGAAGTTGAGAAATCTTGGTATAAAAAAGGAAATCGAAAAAAATGGCTGAAAGATTTTCTATTTTCTAAAATCCACCAAAAATCCGATTTAACTTTTAATTCATTTGAAGATTGGAGTGTGTTTGGCTATGAACATGAATACCACATAAAAGGATATCCATCTGTTTTTAGGGAGAGCCCTGACCCTATTGAGCGATCTTGGTATTTTAATGGAGCGAGTAAAAGATGGCTTAAAAAATTTGTTTTTTCAAAACAAAAAAAACGTTTGTAAACCCCAAAGCTTAAAAACCTCTAATTTCATGAATTATTATGGCATTTAAAATAAATGTATCGCATAAGGGTAAGACTTATAAATTGGAATCTGAAAATGAAAACTTTATTGGAAAGAAAATAGGGGAAAATATTAAAGGCGATGAGCTTGATAAAAACTTTCAGGGTTATACCTTAGAAATAACAGGAACCTCGGATATTTCAGGTATTCCTGGTTTTAAAGGATTAGAAGGCGCTGGCTATCATCGTCGGTTGTTAACTTATGGTCAGGGAATGAAAGATCGAAGAGGTGGTATGAGGCTTCGAAAGACTAATCGAGGCGAGGAAATTTCTCCTAAAACTATTCAAATTAATATCAAGGTTATTAAAGAAGGAAGCAGAAAATTTGATGAATTGCTGCAAAAGCCGGTTGAAGCGAAATAATTCAGTAAATTTTTATAGTAGCAATTATCTTTTAGTGTATGGCTTACAGTAAATTTACCACTCCTCACGCTCGATATCATGCTCATTTTGTGACGCATCAAAAAAATTTTTTAGATCTTTCTCAAACGTTTGATATACACTACGGGCCGGTTGATGCCGTCATCCTTGAAATTCGGGGATCGAGCATTCTTTTATCGGGAAATTTAGAGGAGAGCATCAAAAAAGTTTTATCCGGAAATTTGCAGCCTGAAGATCAAATAGTTATTGTGTATGCACGAAAGCATAAGATCCCCTTGTACATTGTAGAACCTGAAATTAACAAAGGAGATTATGCGCGCATGTGGGGGAATTTAATTCCCGAATTTTTTGGGCTGCCTTTGCTTTATCCGTATACCTCTCTCCATGAAAATAAAAAAATTCCTTTTTGGGTTCGAACAGCCTTTGGTAATTTTCTTTTTGCCAACCAAAATAGTATGGGTCCGGGAAGAAATGCGGTGTGGGCTCGTAAACTCGAGGAATATATTGCCCCTTATTTACGGGAAAAATTGGGGAGAAAACCGCGCATCGGTTTGAACATTGGCATTGGACATATGGGCATTGAAAAAGATTTGAAATATGCTTCACGACGAAATTTTACCCTCAGGAATTGGGAGCGTTTTAATTTTACTCGCTATCAGGGCATGAATCGCGGAGAAAATATTGGACGAATTTATGAGGCACTGCCGACAGAAACTAATTGGTCTATCAAGAAGATAGAGACAAATTTATTTGATCGTCGAAAACATAAGTGATCTCCTCTTAAATTAATCGGCGTCATGCTGTTTTTTAGCTGGATTATTTCTGCTTTCATTTATAGTAAACCAATTTAATCTTTTGGCGGCTACATTGGTTTCCTAATAAATCAAACAACAAAAAAACCGAAGAACTTAGTTGTTTGACTATATCAGTGTATTCCTGTTATTGCACGCTCTGGTAATTCAGGGATTTACCCTTTTAAAAACAATTACAGCGGACCAATTAAATTTCTCGGTGGCTTTTAATTGCTCCGCTGTCCAGCAAACCAACTTTTTACCGAAAAACTTAGTTGGTTTGCTATAAGCAAGAATCTTTTAATCCTTCCATTTTTATTTTCCTTTTAGCTTTAAGTCTTTTTTGAGGCTTATATTTTTTACAAGAAACCATCATTCTTAAATACCCTTTTTTATTTCTCTTTGCATGGCTGAACAAATGATCAAAGAAAAAATTGACATGATGGATATGATTAATGTTGGAATAGTGGGGCATATAGATCATGGAAAAACAACTTTGTTAAGTAAGATTACTGGTAAATTTGCTGATACTCATTCTGAGGAATTGAAACGGGGTATTACTATAAAATTAGGTTATGCTGATATTGTTTTAGAAAAAAATGGTAAGAAACGGTATGTTAGTTTCGTTGATTGTCCTGGGCATGAGATGCTTATGGCGACCATGTTATCTGGTGCGGCGCTTATTGATGCAGCAATACTTGTAATTGCTGCGAATGAAGGTATCAAACCTCAGACCCGTGAACATCTTGTTGCATTGCAAGCGAAAAAAATTAATCGAATTTTAATTGTACAAAACAAAGTTGATTTGGTTGATAAAAAAAAGGCGTTGGAAAGTTATAATGAAATTAAAAAATTTGTTAAGGGGACGATTGCGGAAAATGCTGTAATAATTCCGGTATCTGCTCAGCAAGAAATTAATGTTGATAAGATAAAAGATTTTTTGTTAGATATTCCTATTCCTCCTAAAGATCTTTCGTCAAAGCCGGAATTTTTAATTGCGAGAAGTTTTGATATAAATCGTCCGGGTACTGACATTGAAAAATTGCACGGAGGGGTGCTTGCCGGTGTCTTGAAAAAAGGGATTTTACGTGTTGGTGATGAGATTGAAATTAAGCCCGGAGTTGTTGAAGAACACGCACATCAGTTTTCATATAGGACCATTTACACAAAGATTGTTTCTATTTATCGCGGAAATTATCCGTTGAATGAAGCTACTCCTGGAGGCAGTCTAGCTTTTGAAACAGAATTGGATAATGTTTTGACTAAATCGGATTCTCTTTCTGGCACTGTAGCTTCGGTAAAACAAGGCCTCCCTGAAATTTCATCACGTATTAAATTGAAATATGATTTGTTTTCTGAAGTTTTTGGAGAGGAAGAAAAAATGAAAATTGAGGATTTGAAATTAAGTGAGATGCTTATGCTTTCAATTAATACTACTATCAGCGTTGGTAAAGTTGAAAAAATAAAAAATAAAGAAATTGATTTAGTATTAAAAATTCCTATTGTTCCAATTAAAGGTGATAGTGTAGGTATTGCTCGTAATATCGGCGGACACTGGCGATTAATTGGATTTGGAGAAATTTTATAACTGCAAGTTTTTTGTGAATATAGGGAGATAGTATAAATTATAAATTAAATCCGATTAATATTATTATAATATGAAAAAAGAGATAAAACAGTATTCTGAAAATAAAAAAACCATTATATGGATTTTTGCGGCTTTATGTGACTGGATGATTATCCTGCTTTCTATAGCTATTGCACTGTGGATGCATAATTTTTTTGTGTACGCATTTGCCGTTTTTGTTGTTGGTACACGTCAACACGCTCTTGCACAACTGGGGTATGATGGCGCTCATTATTTAGTAAGCAATAATCATAACATTAATGATTTTTTAACTAATCTTTTTTGTTGGTGGCCCCTTTGCATAGGAATGACTGGATATCGGAGATTTCATTTTGAACATCATCGTTATGTGGGAACGAGACTTGATCCAGAATTAAAAATGAAAAAGTTTGATAAACCTCAATGGGATATTCCTCTTAAAGAAGGAAGGATGATAAGGTATTTTATAGAGGATCTTTTTGGATTGCATATAACTCATGTATTACACTATTTTAATGAAATAAAACATGTGAAAAAGAAACAGTGGACAGGAACAATAATTATGTGGTCTCTTATCTTATTGGCATTATATTTTACTCATTCTTTGGAAGCTTTATTTATTTGGTTTGTTGCACTTTCAACTTCTTTTTGGGCTGTTTTTAGAGTGAGAATTTATCATGAGCACCTTGGGACAGGTTATACCCATCGAGTAACTGTTCCTTGGTGGTATGGGTTAATTATTGCACCTCATAATACTTGGTTGCACTATGAGCATCATCGATGGCCTAATGTACCTTATTATTACTTGCCGAAAATAAGGAAGCTTATCGGTAAAGATAATATTACTTCAGTTCGTAATTTATTTGAATCATTTGAAAAAAATAAAAAGATTCCCTCAGGAAAACCACTCAGGCTCTTAGAAAAAAGCAACCCTGAAAAAGCCTTTTAATCATATAAAAATAAAAATTTCTTCATTCTCGATTTTTGTTTTATATTTTTCTAGAGGTGAACCAATGATATTTATACATTTTCCAGTTAATAGACTGTAAACTCTTCCATGAAGGGGGCAGGTTATATTTGTTCTGCTCATTTTTCCATCATACAAGGATCCTCCTTGATGGGGACAGAAATTATTAACTGCTAATATTTCGCCTTTTATTAAAAATATTGCAATTGTCCTCCCATTAATATTTACTAACATCTTTTTCTTCTTTTGAATTTCCTTCAAAGAAGCTACTTTGTAAAGCTTCATAACTAATTCAATGTTACGTAATTTATAATAATTTTGCTTTAAATTTAAAGACTTTTATAAATATAAAAAAATAAAAAAAATAATTATCCAATCAATACGCTGCGTTCTTTTTCGTCTCGTTTTTTTGTCAAATTTCTGCTTATATCTAATGCTATCTCGCAATATTTTTCTGCAGTTACCGGACTGAGACCTAAATCAGACAGCACATTCATGTAGTCATTATTCGTAAGCCTTTTTCCTTCATTCATCCCAAAGAATAAGTGCTTCTCACGAACAACTCTTTCTTCTTCGATATATCCGTTTAGAATTTTTCCATATTTTGGAAATTCTTCACAAAATTTTTCTATTCCTTCCCTCATTCCTCGAGATTTATTCTTATCTGATTCAACAACTCGCCCGTATGCTCTCTCCCCCTTATAGGGATCTTTAGGGAGTTCAATCTCTTTAGCATATTTTTCTCTTCGCCTTTTTAGTTTTCCATCGAAGCTTGAGCTCGGAATGTACAATCGGTCTACTGCAACCAGATTGATTATTTCTCTTTCAAGATTGTTTGTCATGTTTTATTTTTCCTCCTTACAATTCTTATTTTTATTTATTATTTGTCTAACATAAACTTAAGAGGTGATATTTATCACCTCAATAGGAAAATATTTAAGTAAAATATTATTATAAGATGGATGATAGAAGAACTTCAGCAAATTGGATTAACGACAAATGAATGCAAGGTTTATTTAGCTTTGATTAATCATGGTGTTAGTTTGGCAGGAACAATATCTAGAAAAACGGGGTTACATCGAAGAAGCGTTTATGATATTACTGAGATGCTTGTTAAAAAAGGATTAATTGGTTATATTGTAAAGAATAATAGACGGTATTTTGAAGCAGTACATCCTCAAAAAATATTAGATATAATAAAAGAGAAGGAGAATATTTTATCTCCTTTGGTAAATGAATTGACTCAATCATTTGAATCTAAAAAGGAAAAACAGGAGACTAATTTTTACAAAGGGAAGGATGGGTTAAAAACTATTTTTGAAGAACAACTCAATCATAAAGAGATTTTCATTTTAGGTGCTTCAACTAAAGCGTATGAGATTTTGCAGTTTTATTTTATTTGGTATGATAAAAAAAGAAAAAAGAAAAAAATTAAGACACGTATTATTACTTCTGATCCTAAGATTTTGAAAATACCATTAGCCGACATTCGTTACATACCTGAAAAATATGCGAGTCCTGTTGCGGTTAATATTTATGGTGATAAAACTGCGATTATATTGTGGGCTAAAGAGCCTATCGCTATCGTTATTAAGAACCAAGAAATAGCAGAGGGATATCGTAATTATTTCGAAATTATGTGGAAGATTGGGAAGAAGTGACTAAATATTTATAAAATTAATTTTATTATTTTGATTTAAAATACTACAATCCTTTAAGAAATATCTAAATCTACTATTCAGGGTTCAATTAAATATACAAAGCCTAGATTAGTATGGAAGGACCTGGAGTAAAGTTAATTGCTGAAAAGTTGAAATTTGTAATAGGCGAAAAGGTAGTTGAGGTAGGGGGAAATACAAAACAGCCAAAAGAACAGATAATTGGAAAAGAATTGCTTAATGTGAAAAGTCATGGTAAAAATTTATTTTTAATTTTCGATGATTTTGTTGTTAAGGTGCATTTCATGATGTTCGGAAGTTTTTCTTTGGAAGAAAGGGAAAAGCCGGTGAGATTAAAATTAAAATTGGGTAATGTGTATTTTTATAATGCTTCGATAAAATTTATTTCTTATAATGATGTTAAATTATATGATTCTGAATTAGATGTATTGAGTAAAAAATGGAATCGAAAGAAAGTTATGGGGTTAATGAAAAATGACAAAAGGCCTGTAACTGATGTACTTTTAGATCAAGCTATATTTGCGGGCGTTGGTAATATTATAAAAAATGAAGTGATTGGATATGCGAAAGTTCACCCTCTTTCAAAAACAAATAACATACCTTTAGCTTTACAAAGAAAAATATTGGATGAAGCGAGAGATTTTTCGGAGGTATTTTTTCAGGTTAGAAAAGAAGGAAAATGGCTTAGGGAAAAGATGAAATTTTACAGAAAGTATAAATGCAATTATTGTTCTCAAAAGATAACCGTGAAAAAAATAGGGAAAACAAATAGAATGACTTTTTGGTGTGAGAAATGTTTTGTAAAATACTAAAAGAATTGCTTTGCAATTCTTTAAAACGCCCCCACCTACTCGCAAAAGCATTTAGCAGGTTATTATATTATAAATTGTCAAAATTCTTTTACTCGATTCAAACCCTCCGGCTTCGAATTCCCGAGCTGAAGATAATAGAAAGAATTGCTTTGCAATTCTTTAAAATGCCCCCACCGGGATTCGAACCCGGGTCACGGCCTCGAAAGGGCCATATCCTTGGCCTCTAGACGATAGGGGCATTAAGAATGAGAAAGGAGCTTTGTTTTTAAAGCTTACTGGAAACAATTCTGAACTTATCTTTTGACAAATTCCACATTTTCTAAATCTTCAAATGCACCATCTCCGGTAAGAAATTTTATGCCAATATCCATGGCTATTGCATATCCTAAACAATCTACATATGATAATCCTTTTTTTACGTGCTTTTTTCTCAGTTCTGCAGCAGTAAATATATGCTCATCTTTAATTTGAATCATTCTTTTCTTAAATTGGTAGAAAAATTCTTTTGCTATTGCCTCACTAAAATCTTGCAATAAAATAAAGTAGAATTCATAGAGATTAAATAAAGAAGTAAACAGTTCTTTCTCTAAAAAATCCTCGAATTTTTTATTGCCTTTTGCAATTTCAATCATTGCATACGTATCAAGAAAGTAGCCGGTCTCGTTTTGCATCTTCTTCTCTTCGTTCATCTTTAAATTTTTGAGCATTTATCCTCCACTTCTTTAATTTTCCAAACATTCTTTTTAGGTCAGTTTTATTCTTTTTTAGAAATATAGTCACTTCATCTCCTTCTTTGACATCTTCTCCTGCAATAGCTCCCTGAGGCACCATTACTCCAAAAGAATTTCCCCATTTTCTTAATTTAGTTTTTATTTCTATCATGTTTATACAGTATAAACAGAATTATTTAAATGTTTTGGTATAGTTACTATGACGAATAATAATCACACGTTAATTTTTTCAGCCAAATCGGTTATTATAAACGTGTATTTTATATTTCCTGAAAGTGCATTCATCCAAGTCATTACCCAAAGAATAGCCCAGAAAATCCATAAAAGAATTGTGAACCAGTGCATCATTGGAACGAAAATATTTCCTATAAGGGTAATAAGCAATTGTCCAATAAATAAAATTAGTCCATGTTTTGCATAATACATTGAATATTTATCTTCTTTCCAAATAATAATAGCTATAATAAACCCGATTATGGTAAAAAATGATGCAATAAATGCTTTAATGTTTTTTTCTTTTTCTAAATTAGAAATTTTTGAAGGCATTATTGTGCTTCTTTTATCAGTTTTATCCCTGTTACTAATCCCCAAATCCACACTGCAATTAATAATGGTATTCCGATAAGAACGAATGATAATATGAATCCGATTACTGCTAAAGTTATCTGCCAAATACCTTCATGCGTTTTACCGCCGATTATTGATCCTAATCCCGGTAGAATAAGTATGTTTAATATTAGTGCAATTATTGGAATGGCTATATCCTTATTTTTTTGGACCGCTTTTTTTCTTATACTTTTCTTCACTCTTTTTTTCGGCATAGGTATACCAGCACTTTTTTATTTATAAATCTTGGCTAACCAATAACTTTTAAAATATACGATGTGTGAGTTTTTTAGTGAGCCTGTAGCTCAGCCTGGTTCAGAGCACTGCTCTTATAAGGCAGGGGTCCCCGGTTCAAATCCGGGCAGGCTCATTTGAAAAAATATTTTCAGATTGTAGCATTTTTACTGTCATAATATTTAAATAGACATCAGAATAATTCTTAAAAATGAAAAAGAGTGCAATTGTATTTTTGATATTATTGTTATTTATAGGTACTTTAGTAAGTGCCCAATTGATTAAATCGACGAGAAACGAATATTTTACTGGAGATTCTTTGTATGTGAGTAGCACGGTTAGCGCTCAGGATAAACTTTGCAGGGCAAATGCAGACAGCGAGGTAAAATTATTTGTTGTACAAAATATTGAGACTTGGAATGGTGGAGAGTCATTAGAAGATATTCGGGGAAATCCATCTGGAATTCCTAATGGAAGATTTTCTTCAATAAAAGTTTGGGACGATATGAAAATGGGAAGTTTTGACTTAGTTATTGATTGTAATGATAATCAGAACTATGATTCTGGGGAACCATTTTATAATCCAGGTTTTTCTGTTGTTGCTAAGAGAGCCAACGCGGTCATTAATAATGGAGTGAAAATTAATGATTATTCCTGGCGTTATGATTCTGAAGAAATTGACTTAATTAATGAAGTAGTTTCACTTAATGCATTAGTTGAGAATGAGGATGTTGCTATTAAAAATATTTCAGTGAAGTTTTTAGGTTCTCAAGCATTATCGCTGGAGGCAGTTGAATTTCACGTCGATAAAAATACAAATGGAGTAATAGATGAAGGAGATCTAAAAATAGGTGAGTTAATTACTGATGGGACATTAAAAAATAATGAGATAAAAATTATTCCTGTTGATTACACCGTTAGTTCTGGATTATTCGATAGTATTTTACTTGTATATAAAATGAAGGATAGTACTGAAGCGGGAAGTTATAGTGCGCAAATTGTATCCGTAACTGGTGAGGGTAGTTTATCACAAAAAGTTATTACATTTTCAGGATTGCCTTTAGATTCGAATAAACTTACTATTCATACTCCCAAAACGTGTTTAGGTTCTATGGGACTTGCTTTTAAAACTTCTCCTGTTTCTGCGAACGTCGAAACTAGAGGACAGATTTCAGGATTAGAAGGATGTGACAATAAGAAAGTTAATTTGAAATCACAATTTTGTTCAGTTCCTGGAGGAGATTTGAAATCATGCACTATTCTTAATGGGGGATGTGAAGTTTCTATTTCCTCTGATGTGAGCAAAACTTTTTTTGCATGTCTTGATAAAAATGACGATAAAGATTATAGTGATTATGGAGAGTCAATTAGTAGTGATTTGGAAGTTGTTCTAAAAACCGAGGAGCCTATTGTAAATATTGTTAATGAAAGCAATACAAATGATTCGGAGCAGGAAGTTATTGAAAATACAATTTCACCGATTACAGGAAGTGCTGTTAATGAAAATGCGCAAAGTTTTAATGATATGTTTGGTCCTAAAACAATGATTATTTTTGAAATAACTTTATTGTTGATTTTGTTTGTATTAGTTTTAATATTTTTTAAATTGCGTGCACCGCAGCAAATTATTGAAGATAAACTTGAAGCTGATAAAAAAATTGTTGAAAAAAATTCTAATGAATTTGACAGGAAAAATTCAACAAGAAAATAATAATGATTCTTGGGATAACTGGCCGCATTGCTTCGGGTAAAGGAGTAGCTGCTCAGTATTTTCATGAACATGGCTACAATTATTATACTCTTTCAACTGAAGTTCGTGAGGAAGCTAGCCGACGGCAATTACCTATTACTCGTGAACAATTGCAATATTTGGGAAATGATTTAAGAGAAAAAGAAGGTCCTGACATTTGGATGAAGAAAATTTATGAGAATCAAGATTTTTCTCGGAATAGTATTATTGATGGTTTAAGAAATCCTGCTGAAATTGAATATCTTAAAAATCTTTCTGTTAAATTTCATCTTTGCTCTGTTGATGCTCATGTCTGGATTAGATATCAGCGTGTTTTATCGAGGAATAAGTTGAGTGATCCTAAAACTTATTTTGAATTTGTTGCTATTGATTCGCGAGATTATGGAATTGGCGAGCCTTCTTGGGGCCAGCAGGTACGATTGTGTATGCAAATGGCAGATTCACATTTGCTTAATGAATCTAAATTGGATGCCTTTGTTTCAAATCTTGCTGATTTGTATAAACAATTAAATCAATAATTTTTTAAAGGAGTCTATTTTAAGAGGAATATGTTACTAGGACTTGTTGGAAAGCCGTCATCTGGGAAGAGTACTTTTTTTAAGGCGTGTACTTTGGCAGATGTTCTTATTGCAGCTTATCCATTTGCGACGATAAAACCAAATCATGGCGTTGCTTTTGTAAACACTAAGTGCATAGAAGGTGAGTTTAAAACAAAGTGTAATCCACAAAAAGGTTATTGCATTGAGGGAAATAGATTTGTGCCTATTGATCTTATGGATGTTGCAGGATTGATTGAGGGAGCAAGCGAAGGCAAGGGATTAGGCAACCAATTTTTGGATGATTTGACCAATGCTGACGCGTTTATTCATGTGGTGGATATTTCTGGAGAAACCGACGCTCAAGGTAAGGAAACTAAAGGTTATGATCCTGTTCAAGATGTTCAGATGTTGGAGAAGGAATTAGATTTGTGGTATTACGGAATTTTGAAAAAAGTATGGAGGACATTTTCTAGAACAGTACAAAATGAAAAGGCTGATTTGAGCAAGGCCATTACTAAACAATTTTCAGGATTGAAAGTTCATGAGAACGATGTGAGACGAGTATTAAATAAGCTGAATTTTCCGGAAAAACCGATGGAGTGGACTGAAGATAATTTATTACAATTTGCTAATGCTTTGCGTCATATATCTAAGCCAATGATTATTGCTGCAAACAAATTTGACAAACTTGAGTCCGAGAAAAATTTAGAAAATTTAAAGAAAAGGCACCCTGAAATCACTATAATTCCCTGCAGTGCCGATTTTGAATTAGCATTACGCGAGGCACATAACAGAGGATTTATATCTTATATTCCTGGAGAAAATGATTTTAAAATAGTCGGGCAGATAAATGATCGTCAAAAACTAGGTTTGGAGAACATTCGTGCTTTTTTACAGAAAAATAAAAGTACGGGAGTTCAGGAAGTTTTAAACATTGCTGTTTTTAATCTACTCAATTATATTGCTGTTTTTCCGGCGAGTGCGAATAAATTAGGAGATAGTAAAGGGAATATTCTTCCTGATTGCTTTTTGCTGCCTTCAGGATCAACTGCATTAGATTTTGCATTTTTTATTCACACTGATTTAGGAAAAAATTTTATTAAGGCGGTTGATGCAAGAAGCAAACGAGCTTTAGGTAAAGGTTATGTTCTTAAAAATAGAGACGCACTAGAAATTATTACAAGATAATTTCTGTGCCTCGCTTTTTACAAAGCTACGGCGCTTGAAATTTTACAAGATAATCTAAAAATTTAAATATGCCCTAATATACGTTTTTCAGATGCAAGGATACTATATTGGTATGTTTGATGAAAAACGTCAGGCTGATAGAGAAATTTTTTTTATACCTCATCATTTTATTGCTATCAATAATAGAAATGGTTTTCGGTGTTATTTGCGAGAGTATAGAATCCAATTGATTACTACTACTTTTAATCTAAATTTTTTTGAAAAGCGACAGTGGGATATGCAGGAGTTATATATCCCTGATTCTATTATCGAACATCTTGAATCACAAAGAAAAAATTATATGCAAGCTCAAGATATAGCTTTTTCATTATTAGACAAGGTGATGAAAACACTTACTGAAAGAATTAATCATAATATTTAATAACATTGCGTCTTTTCTTTTTGCATGCCTATACGATACGAAAAAGCGGATGATATTCAACATAAAATACATGAATTAGCGATTGCTTTATATCCGCATGTGAAGTTGGATGCAGTTTCTTGTATACGCAGTTTTGGGAGTTCGTCTCGCAGAACAATTGCAAGGTGCCATGCTTTAGGCAAAGCAATGCAATTAGGTATGGGTTTGAAAAAAGGATTTTATGTTATCGAAGTTATAAGCTGTCGTTTTGACAAAATGTCCGAACAGGATAAAACTAAAGTATTAATCCATGAGCTTATGCACATCCCTAAAAGTTTTGGAGGAGGATTTCGTCATCACGATTATGTATGTGAAAAAAATGTTGAACGTGAATTTCAAAGGTATGAAAATTTTAAACGAGGAGAGAGATGGTTTTAATGAGGACATTTTCATTTAAATATAAAGGAAAAAAGATTTTTATTCCTGTTGAGGAATGCCGGACAATTTTTCAGAGAGGAACAGGATTAATGCTTCGTAATGATGACAAGGCATTATTATTTCGTTTCACTCGTAAAGGAAAGTCCGCAATTCATTCTTTTTTTTGTAAACCGTTTATTGCTGTATGGTTTAATGGCGATGAGATTATCGATGTGAAATTAATAAAACGATGGCAAATATTTATAAAACCGCGTAAAAAATTTGATCTTTTATTGGAAATACCAACGACAAATTATTTTTCTAAAAATTTTATCTCTACTACCAGTTAAAACTTTTTGCAGATCACAATGGTGTATTTTTAATTCGTCATAATAAAATTGTACGGATCCCGATTTTTGGCATCTTATCGAATAGGTTTTTATTTTTCACCGACGACAAGAAAGATTTAAATACTCCAGGTATTTTTTATAGATATAATTTTAAAAAAAGGAGGTTAAAAAAAAGATGGGCTCTGTTATAGCAAAAGGTGTTGTTAAAAGAAAACCTGGCTATTTGTACTACGTAGATTCTAAAGGAAACGTCTGTGAAGCTAAAATGGCTCGCGGCGGTAAGAAGAAAAAGAAAAAAAAGTAAAATTGCCGGGGTTTAGAGAGGTGTGATTAATTTTTTTATTTTATTGTATTTTATTTTGGTTCTGATTTTTTATCTATACATTTTTAAAGGGGGAGTGTTCCTAGTTTTCATGGATAAGAAACAATTTATTTTGGAAATAGTTTCATTTCCTAATTTTGCGAAGACAATTTCCCCGTTGTATTTTGGACATTTGAAATTCAATGAAACCAAAGAACAGTATGCTTTAATGAATTCTTGCCCTATATTCGATAATTCCCATGATTTTCTCGAAGATGTATTGCAAGATGAGGATTCTAATTTGATAACGATGAATATTGGAACGGAGTATCAGGGTCGATTCAATATTATGACTTTACGAAAGGATGCGTTGTTACAGGAAAGTTTTATAAAACAGGTTCAAGATTATGGAGTCATGATAAATTATGGTAAACAAGGTAAAAGAAAAAAATCACATGACAGTATTTTATTTGGGCCGGTTTATGATCAAATTTATCCATTTCGCCTTCGTATTCCACTTCATCGGCAAGATTTGTATTCGTGGAGAATTGAACCACAACAATTGGTTTGGGTGACACATGATTTTAGCGCAGCTATACATCAAAAAGATTTTAAATTTTTAAATCCTGGCTTAGTTTATGATTATCGGCATTGAAACTACGGCACATACTTTTGGCGTTGCTGTTGTAGACCACGGGAAGATTTTATGTAATGTTCGTGACAGCTATACAACTGAAAAAGGTGGAATAATTCCAATGGATGCTGCCAAGCATCATAGAAATGTTTCTGAAACTATTTTTAAAAAAGCATTGGAAGAAGCGAAGATTGCTGAAAAAGAAATTAAAGCTATTGCTATTTCAAATGCGCCAGGATTAGCTCCCTGTTTATCAGAAGGAATGAAATTTGCGAAAAAGAAAGCTGCTGAATTAGGTTTGCTGTTAATTCCGGTGAATCACTGTGCTGCTCATTTAGAAATTGGAAGAATTACTGGCAGTAAAGATCCAGTTTTGTTATATGCTTCGGGGGCCAACACCCAGATTATTGCGTATGCCGACGGAAAGTATCGGGTTTTTGGCGAGACTTTGGATATCGGCATTGGAAATTTTTTAGATAATTTTGCTCGTTATTTAGGTTTAGGATTTCCAGGAGGTCCGAAGATCATGGAACTTGGATCAAAAGGTAAAAAATTTGTGGAATTACCCTACACGATAAAAGGAATGGATGTTGCGTTTTCAGGTTTATTAACGAATGTGAAACAAAAATATGATGCGTTACAAAAAAAGAGTGTTGATTATACTAAAGAGGATTTGGCTTATTCGGTACAAGAGACTGCGTTTGCTCTATTAGTGGAGGCATCTGAACGTGCAATGGCGCATATAGGAAAAAAAGAATTATTGCTGGGAGGCGGTGTTGGTTGTAATACTCGTTTACAAGAAATGTGTAAGAAAATGTGTGAAGCTCGAGGGGCAGCTTTTTTTGCACCAGGAAATTCTTTATTAATTGATAATGGTGCGATGATTGCATATTTGGGTGAGATTATGTTTAATCATAAAATATTTTTTCCAGCTGATGAAGTAGATATTAATCCACGCGAGAGAACAGATGATGTTCAAGTAACTTGGAGATAAATTTAAAAATTCATTTATTTTATTTGTATAATGGATTTTGAATTGTATACATTGGACGATTTGTATTCTTGTGAAAATTTTGGAGCCTATGAAATAGACGGTATTACAAGAGGTGTACATGAACATCAACTTCATCCAATACACTCTGAATTTGCTTTTATTGCGGCTGATGTATTCAGGAAAAAAGGAAAACTGCAGGAAGCTGACAAACGAGAGGCTTTTGCTAAGCATTTACAAGGGAAAGTTTATTATTCTCTTCTTGAAGATGATGTGTTAGGAGATTATTTACCCTTATTAACTGTTGGATTTACAGAATCTCTCATGTCTGTATTCAAAATGTCTTCAGAATCCAATTTATATTTAAAGGTTCGTGGATTTTATCAAGGGCGGCGAAATAATCCGGATTTTTGCCCGATGTTTGTTGAAGAGGTAGAATTTAATGATCGAATTTTTAGAAGGAAGAATTAATTTTATATTTCTAAGAAAAGTTTATAAACTATCTCTATTTAAAAAAATAAACCAATGACCTTACTTTCGCAAGGAAGTATAAATTTAGGGAGGCTGCTATGGTTTCTGTATACGAAGTTATTGAAAAAGCACGAAAAACTGGAAAAGTAGAGAAAGGTACTAATGAAGTTACCAAAGCTATCGAGCGCGGTACTGCTAAGTTAGTTGCTTATGCCCAAGATGTGCAGCCGAAAGAAATTATCCAGCACTTATCTTTGTTATGTAAGGAAAAAAATATTCCTTGTTTTGAAGTCGATAAAAAGGAAAAGCTGGGATTAGCTGCAGGACTTGGCGTTAGCTGCGCAAGTGTTGCAATCATTCTTTCGGGAAGTGCTGATAAAGATATAGAAAGCTTGAAACGCAAGCAATAAGCGAGGATAGTTCATGGCAAAAACGCAAAAGACTAAAGATACTAAGCAACAACAAACTCAAGGCGGGCCTAAAGGCGGTTCTGAGGCATTGTTATCTGAATCAGCTGTGCCTGCAGTTGTTGAAGGCATAATTGGAAGAACTGGTGCAAAAGGCGAAGTTACGCAGGTTAAAGCTCTAATTTTACAAGGATATGATAAAGGAAAAGTTATTCGAAGAAATGTAAAGGGATCTGTTCGTAAAAAAGATATTTTAATGCTGAGAGAAACGCAGATTGAAGCTCGCCGAATTAAAACTAAAGGTATGAAGGGAGCTTATTAATGAAAACATTATTCAAAAACCATAGAAAACCTTCGGTTCAGAGATTGTTAATCTCTGATTCATTCAACTCTCGCGAGTTGAAGATTTTTTCAAACCAGGTTTTTGAAATACAGAAAATTTTCAATTTTCTGTCTATTAAATCCCAGAGAGTAGGAGGAATTTAATATGCCTACCTGTTCATTTTGCAAACGATCATATAAAGAACATAAAGGATTAACTGTGTTTACTATTGAAGGCAGAACAGTTCACTATTGTTCCGGGAAATGCCGAAAAAATGTCAAATTAGGCAGAGACTATAAGAAAGTTAACTGGGTTAAGAAGCAGCCTGGATTTGGTGAAGCTGCTCAATAATCTAAAGAGGAATAGTTAAAGGTTTAACTCATCTAATAATTCTGTTGTTGTATATGTTTTTATTATTACTTGATCTTTAAAATGCACATCATTCGACCAGATTGAGCAGTTTAACTTAAGAGCTAGCGCTAAATACGGAATATCTTTTTTATCAGATAGTAATTCATCAGCTTTAGAAATAAATACTTCAAACTTATCTTTAGGAAAGATTTTAATTTTTGACCTTAATTTTTTAAGTTCTTTAGAGATCTCTTGCGAGTATTTTGATAACTCCTCAATTTTTCTCATATGTTTATCAATTTCTTCAAATAGGTATTCAGGAGCATACAATTGTAGAATATTACTATTTATTATTTTTGCAGTTCTCTTTGATCCAATAAGATAAGAGATTATTATAGAAGCGTCAATAACTAGATTCATTTATTATTGTATTTTTTATATAAAGACTCATTAACTTTTCTTCCTATTTCGACAGAAAATTTCTCTATTTCTTCTTCATCATTAAAATCTTTTATTCTGGCTTTATCTGATAGTTCTTCAATTATTTTAGCTAAAGCTCTCTTAAATTCTTCTTTTGATTCTTCAGGTACATCAACTTTAATAGTTATTTCACTCATAGGTATATTACTTGAGAGGATTATTTAAAGTTTATCTCGTAAGGATATTCCTCGCAGAATTGTTGTTCTACATCCTGTTTTTCCACTAATAATTTCTTATTTTTATCGTCAGTATTTTATTTTTTAGCGTAACCTATTTAAATGAAAAAAATCTGATTACAATGTAAAAGAGGAAAGGTTGTTCTACCTTAAATGGTATACAAGAAGTTTGTTAAAAAAAAAGGGAAAGAGTTCGGTCCGTATTATTATGAAAGCTACCGAGACGGGAATCATGTTAAAAAGAGATACATTGGTGGAGAAAAAGAATTTAAGGCGTGGCTTGAGCAGAAAAAGCGAGCAAAAATAATTTCCGAAAATAATTCTAAAAAATCAAAGATTATTAATTCTTCTCGTCGTATTTTGAGCATATTTCATCGAAAGCCTTCGGTAGAACAACCTTTTACAAAGATACGAAGGCCTTCGATGAAAGCACTTGCATTTATCTTTTTATTTTTATTTCTTGGCATTTTTTTCTTATTTTTTTTGAGTACTCAAGAAAATTATAAAAATATACCTGAAACAAGTAATACTTTTTCTTTAACCGGCTTAATAATAGGAGAGGATGAAACTATTGAACAGTTTGATAAAGATATAGATTTGATAATAAAAGAGCCTAATTCTATTATGAAATCTTCTTCAAACGAATATATGGATTTTCAGGTAGATGGAGGATTAAGATTGTCTTTTGATTTATTAAATCAAAGCGAATATGTTTCTGGCATTGAAAAAAAAGTAAGGGAAGAGAAGACTAAGAAGATTAAAGAGGAGAAAGAAAAGGAAAAGGAGAGGGAAAGTGAAGATGCTTCTAATGAAGCATCAGACGTTTCTGTATCAAATGGAACTGAAAGTTCCAAATCCCCGCTTTCAGAGAAAGCTTCGGATAATAAAACAGATGATATGGCTTCTGAAGATGAAGATATGCCTACTCTCAATGATAAAGAGGAAATAGAAGATACTGAAATAGAGAAAGAAAATGAGGCTGATGAAACGAATGATGGAGATGTTGATTCTGGAGATGAATCTGCTCCAACCGATGATGAGGAATTAACAGATATTGGTAATTCGCGCAGCGAAGATAATGATGAAAATGAATCATCGGTATCTAATAAAATAGATAATGAGGCTAGTGAGCAAGAGGAGGCTGTTGAAGTGAGCGATGAAAATGCAGGCATTACAGGAAATATTATTCGATTCTTTGGATTTGTGGGGAGAGTTATTGGTATAGATAATAATGAAGCCGAATTGATTCAAGAGGAAGAGGTAAATGTTAGTGACTCAGAAATACGAGGTTCTTTAGATGGTTTGAATGATAGTGAATTAACAATTATTGAGGATGATGCTGCTGTTTCTATAAGAGATAATGAATTTACCATTGAGGTTAATGAAACTGCTGCAGCAGAAAATAAAGTTGATTATAAATGGGGATATAGAGTTGTATTAAAAGATGATTATTTTATTGCTAAAATTGATGTAACGTCTAATAATTCTATTATAGTTATTGATGATAGTTCTTTGCAGATCGGTAATGGCGTACTTTCATTTAAGGATTTGAAAGATTTAGGATATTCTGTAAGATTTGATAAGCCGCAACTGATCGAGGTTAGGGATTTAGATACTCTGAATAATGAAACTGAAATAATTGAGGAAGTAATTAATGAAACTGTTGAAGAAATAATAAATGGGACTGAAGAGGAGCGTAGGGCAACTAATGAGACGGTTGAAACACCAACGGAGATTGAAAAAAAGAATGAAACTGAAAAAGAAAAAGATTTAGAGAAAGAAAAAGAAGAAGCTGGGAAAGAAGAAAAAAATGAAACGGTGAAGGAGGAGAAAAAAGAAGAGAATGAAAATAAAAAAGAAGAAAAGAATGAAAAGGGAGAAAAAAATATTGAAAAGAAAGATGAGAAAAAGAATGAAACGAGTAATGAAACTGAGAATGGAACAAAAGATCTGGAAGATGAGCTTTCTGAAAATAACCGAGAGGAATTAGAAGATACAGATAATACTGAATATGAAAAATTACAAGAAGAATCTAAACAAGAGAAACAGGAAGATAAGATAAAGGAAGAAAAGGAAGAGGAGGAAAAAGAAGATACAGAGGACGTATCGGTATCTGATAAAACAGAGAATGAGGCCAGTGAGCAAGAGGAGGCTGTTGAAGTGAGCGATGAAAATGCAGGCATTACAGGAAATATTATTCGATTCTTTGGATTTGTCGGCAGAGCAATTGTAGGTTTGGCTATTGAAGAAGAAGCTCTTGAATCTAGGTATTACGAGAACAAAGTTACTGTTTATATCGAGCGAGATTTTTCAGATTATTTTGATGAGAAAGGAAAAGAAAAATCTGACGACGTTTCAGTAACTGATAAAACAGATAATGGGGCTGTTGATCTTAAAGAAAATCAGGTGAGTAATGAGACTGATGGAAATACTGCTACTGAGGAATTAGAAGATACTAATACATCACAAAATAAAAAAGAAATAGAGGAAAAAAATAAAGATAAGAGTTTTTCGACGATAACTGGAGTTAATGAGAATGAAAAAGAAAACGGGTCTAATGTGACCCGAAAGATATCAGATTCTTCCCAAAGAATTAATTATTCTAATGACAATATCTATATAAATTCTCCCGAAGAAAAAAATAATAAGGGCTTTGATACAACCCTTATGGTTAGGTCTTCACGAGATAATACTAAAGATAACTACAACAAATATATAAATTCTTCCGGGAAAAATAAAAAGAAAGATGCTACTGTGGTAGCATCAAGGGTAACTTCTTTCTGTCAAGAATATAATAATTGTAGCAATATTAACTATATAAATTTTTCTAATAGCACTAATAATGTAGAGGATGCTGCGGTAGGATCAAGGGTAATTCACTCCTCTCATAAAGGAGATCTTCTGTCAAGAAGAGTTCCGGGTTCGATTCCCGGCCGCAGCGCCTCTACACTTTCTTCAGATAATAATGAAAAAGATGCTCCAGAAGGAGCATCAACAGTAAGGCATCTGTCTGATAAACCTGAATCTCTCCCACAAGATAATAATTCTAATGAATCTAACAATTTAAATTTTTCTGATGACAATACATCGGATGAAATATTGGTAACTAATAAAACAAATGAGGGAACTGCTGATCTGGAAGAGGTTCCTTCTGCACTGGAAGGCGATCCTACATCCATTGATGATGAGGAATTTTCAGATACTGAAAATCCGCGTAGCGAAAGTAAGAAAAATAAAAAAAATTCTCCGGAATTAATTTTAGGAAAAGATTTTATTGATGCTGATGAATCTGGATTTTTGAGTTTGGGAGATATTTTGATATTGGATCCATCATATAATATTACTAATTTTAGTTCTACTTTGTCAACTGATGTGAATGTGACGCAGGAGGGAAATTTTTCTCATTTGACTATAGATGATTCTATTTCACCATGGAATAGTTTGGTTTTGTACATGCCGTTTGATCATAATTTTAGCAATCCATCTGCAAATAATAAGACGTATGATTATTCTTCTGCGAATAATGATGGGACGCTTGTAAATGCAACATTGCCTTCTGGACATAATATTTCAGGTTTTATTGGCGGTGCATTGCAATTGAACAATCTTACTGCTGATGTTGTAGAGGTCGTGGATGCTGGTGATTCTCCGTCGTTAAGTTTTGACCGCAATCAGACATTTACGATTATGTTTTGGGCTAATAAGGATTTGACGTCTGGCGCTAATATAATTTCAAAAAGAGATATGACCAGCATAGGATATGATATTGAATATGAATTTACGGGAGGAATTCATAGAATCAGGGTTAACTTGCGAGATTCAGATTCACGCATTGATGTTCAAACGAATAGCTCTTATTCTGCGAATATCGTCAATAAATGGACGCATGTTGCTGTTGTTTTTAACGGATCAACGAATTATTCTGCCGATGATATTTTCATTTATGTTAATGGCACTGAGCATGGAAAATCAATTAATCAAAATAAACTTGATGGCTCTTTTGATAATGATGCTCCATTTGAGATTGGTGGGACATCTGCTCTAAATAGTTCGTATATCGGAGAATTAGACGAAGTCATGGTTTTCAATGTTTCCTTGAACTCATCTGAAATTTTGAAAATTTATCAAAACCAATCTCAGCGTTTCAAAAATCCCGGGACGATGATGTTTAATACGACGACTACTGAAGGGTATGGAAAAGTTACGGTGGAAACGGCGAATTGGCAG
>JAGVXM010000025.1 GCA_018303785.1 Candidatus Pacearchaeota archaeon | reverse complement strand
GAAATTATCTGATCAACCGCCCATTTCCTCTTTTTGTTAGCCAGCTTGACCATTACTTCACTTGGATTCTCCAAGCGAACTAATTTTCGTATACTACAAGCAAAAATATCCTGCACAATATTTATAAAGACTTTCTTTCATTGATAACTGTGGTTTTAAAATTGATTGATGCTGCTGAAGCGAGAACAGGTGTTTCGATATTAGTTGATGGAGTCCCATGCTCGGTAAAATCTAATGACATTTCAAAAACTGGAAAACATGGTCATGCAAAATGTCGAATTGAAGCAATTGGTATTATTGATGGAAAAAAGAAAGTTTTTGTTGCAGGCGGTCATGAACGACTCGAAGTTCCCATGATTGAAAAAAGCAGAGGGCAAGTATTATCATTTAATGGTGAGTTAGCTAGCGTAATGGATTTAGAAACTTTTGAAACAATGGAAGTTCCTTTGCATGAAGATGCGAAAGGCCAGATTAATGAAGGAGATCAGGTAGAATATTGGAATATTGAAGGTAAAAAAATTATTAAGAGAAAAGCGTGATAAGAATATGGAAGATTTAGAGGAATTTTTAAATGAAGTTGCTGAATATGTCAGCAATCTTAGACAAATAGTGTTATTGTCCATCAGGGAAACTGATCGAACTGTATTATATAATGATGTCAAAAGATTTTTCTATGAGAAAGAAAAAGATATAAGAGTAAGACTTGTTCACGATTTAGGAAGTGATCATAAAAAAGATAGGCTTTCGGTTTATTATTTTTTAGACAGGTTTGCGTCTGTTGATATTTCTGAATTAGCTGATGTTCCGGCGATTACTATTACTGGTTGCGATGAGGCATTTCTTAAAAATATGGCACATCAGTTAACACATTCAATAAAAGAAAGATTAGGATATGAATTATCAGTCGAGGAAAAATAACTATATAGCATTTGAGTACCTATATTTTTAAAAATATTTCTCACTGAAATTTTTGATGGATATACCCGCAACGGATTTTGAATTTTTAAGAAGGACTGCTTCACTGTATGAAGCGCTAACTCATTCTGCCGTCGATCCTGTTGTTGTAGATGATATAGTAGAAATTGGAAGAAGAAGAGAACGTGTTCCTATGTTTTACGATGCGTTTGGCGATGGTGGTACTGATGATGTAACACATGCTGAGTCTATTGTGAAAAAAAGGATTTCATCTTATCCAGAAGATATACACAATCATTATGCGTATCATAAAAAATTTCTTGCATTGGCTTCTTCTATCAACGACTCTATAAGAAAAAATAATAGGATAGAAGTTAGTGAAAACGTAGAGAGATTATGCACTGAGGTAAGAAATTACGATAGACAGATTGTTCAACGGCATAGGTCTTACCGAGGAAAAGATTCTTTTTTGTATTCTCCTTCTTGCCAGAGGAGTTTTGCATTTCACATTCCTCATTCAAACTTTATAGGGGATTTATCTTTTAATCCTGAAGCGAGCAGCGATTGGATTGAGATTGGTTTAAACGAAATTATTGGATATGCTCAAGATTTTTCTATTATGAGTACAAAAATTCCTCTTACTACTATTGAGACGCAGCCTTACAGTGGAGAAAGCATTATGGATACTTCATTACTAGGAAGACTTGCATTAAATAAAGAATTATTGAAAAGACTTGAGTTTGACGTTGAAGGGAAATGAAAACATTTACTTATGAATATCCGCGATATTTGAATACACTTGTAACACATATTGAAGGAAAAAATTGCAAGCTTTCCGCCACGTTAATGCCAGATATTCCGGAATTTATTGACGCTGCATTACGAATAAATTTTTTTAATAAATCTGCCGGTCTTATAAATTATGATAACTTAAAACGTTATGAACATGTTGACAATGTTGTTCATACTCTCCTCATGCTGCGATTATGCGAAAAGCATAATATTATGCCCTTTTGGTGTTTTACATTTGATAATAATCCGAGCCAGTGGAGAGAGCCCACCATCAAATATGTTGGTTATAACTTTGGTGTTTCGATTCATGACGAACCGTATCACACGTGTGTTCATCCGCTCTTTTTTATTCAACAAAGAAAATGGTATATGATGAAATTTGAAAATTATCAGGGTGAAGAAAGTGTGAATGCTGCAAAAAATGCTATTGCGGCATCTATAGAACAAGGATATGTGGTTACTCAATTATATGCAGGATTAAATCCAAGAATCAGAACCGCAGATCATTATTGTGATTACGAAGAATATGATGCACAATTATGGGCGGGAAACGGCAGTGTAGAAATGAGTAATATTCCTGACGGTTTCCAACTTCCAAAATATCCTCGTATCCTTGATCGAGCAAAGAATTTATTAGAAGATTGTGTCGATACCTTTTTGGAAACTTGTAGAAAAAAATTCTTGGAAGATAAAAGGAAGGCTTAAAATATTCGCAGATATTTTAACCGATTTATATCGATGATGTAAAGATTTAAAAACTCTTATTTTGGAGTTATAGTATGGCTACAAAAATTCCTGCAACCCATGCACGATTATATAAAAATATTTTTGTTTGCAAGAATTGTAAGTCTAAAATACGATCTGATCCACGAAAAGTACTTGAGGGAAAAGTACGCTGCAGAAAATGTCAGAAAAAAGTGTTTAGACCTATTCGAAAAAAATAATTTAACTAAATCGTTTGTCAAGATTTATAAATCAATTTAATTTAATATAAAAAATGAGCTTTTACATTTATGATATAACTTTCTTAGTTATATTTAGCATCGTTGTCGGAATTTTTTTGTGGAGAAAAAAACATAATCTTAAACGTGAAGGAATTCTTTATTTGTACCGTACTCAAGTTGGATTGAAATTTATCGACCATGTTGGAGGCAAATACAAAAAAACGATAAGTGTTCTTGCATTTTTAGGAGTTGTTACAGGATATATTTTGATGAGTTCTGTAGCTTATTTATTTTACAAACTTGTTTACATTTACCTTTTTGCACCAGAGATTGTCAGAGAGATAAAAATTCCACCATTAATGCCGTTAATACCTTATCTTCCAGAAGCTTTTAACATTTCATTTTTACCTCCATTTTATTTTACATATTGGATAATTGCTATAGCTGTAATCGCAATTTTTCATGAGTTTGCGCATGGTATTGTCGCCAGAAGATATGATGTAAAAATATTAACAACTGGATTTGGTTTTTTAGGACCGTTCTTGGCTGCTTTTGTTGAGCCGGATGAAAAAAGTATGTATAAAAAAACAAAATACCAGCAAATTGCAATTTTATCAGCCGGCGTATTCACGAATTTTATTTTAGCAATTATTTTCTTTTTATTATTATCTGCATTTTTTGTAACAGCATATGTACCTGCTGGTGCAATTTTTAATACCTACACTATCGGAGAAGTGCCTCTGTCTAGTATTGATTCAATCGGAGGTAAATCAATTACAGACCATACACGAGAAGGAATTTTGAAAGCAATTGCTGATAATAATATTAATGATACTTTAGTATTAGGATCGAATGGAAAATCGGTGACTCTAACAAAAGTAATTGCACAAAATGATTCTTATTTTATAACTATTGACAAATTGAAAGTACAGCTTGAAAAAAAGCGAGATTCAATTTTATTATATTACGATTATCCCGCGATAAATGCAGGTTTACAGGGAGCAATTATACAAATTGACGATAAACAGATAATCGAGTATAATGATCTTTCTGAAGTTATGAAAAATTATAAACCAGGAGATGTAGTAACCATTACAACCAAAGACAGTTCTGATGGCAAGGAAGAAATTTTAGAATATCCAATTACACTAGTTCCAGATCCTGAAAATCCTGAACGAGCTATAATAGGGATCGGATTTGTCGATGGCGGCAGCGGGTTATTATCCACGATGACTTATTTTTTTACTTTTTCAAAGAAACAAGCTACTAACTATGAACCACGATTTAATGTGAATTTAGTTTTATTTATTTACAATCTTATTTGGTGGCTGGGGGTTATCAACTTAAGTGTTGCGATAATGAATATGTGGCCGATGGGTATTTTTGACGGCGGTAGAATGTTCATGTTAACTGTTTGGGGAATTACCGGTAGTGAAAAATTTGCACAGTACGCATTTAAATTTGTCACCTATATTATATTGGGAGCATTATTCTTGCTCATGTTTGGATGGTTTATCGCAGTTTTCTAGTGCAATTTATTTTAAATACCTCTTCGTTTTTTTATTTAAATGAAACAGGTGTTGATTACAGGGGCAAGTTCTGGAATTGGATTTGAAACTGCGATTATTTTTGCTGAAAAAGGCTACCGGATTATTGCACTGAGCAGGAATGTTCTCGGATTAAAAAAACTCCAAGAAAAAATTGGGAATACTCATTTATTTATCAAATTTGATCTTACGCAAACTGAAAAAATTCCTCAATTTATACTTAACTTAAAAAAACAGGCAGGAAGCATAGATATTCTCATTAATAATGCAGGCGTTGGATTGTTCAAAAAATTGGAAGATGTTTCTGATAAAGAGATTACTCAAGTAATATCTGTAAATTTGCTTGCACCTATGATTCTTTGTAGAGAAATCATTCCACTCATGAAAGAAAATGGAGGGACCATAGTTAATATTGCGAGCGTTGCGGGTAAAAGAACGTGGAAACATCTAAGCATTTATTCTGCTTCTAAATTTGGGCTTATCGGATTGTCCAATAGTTTGCGACGAGAATTTGCGTATTATCATTACCCTATATCCGTTGTGGTTGTTTGCCCTCCGGTGACAAATACTCCTTTCTTTGAAAACGCAGGTTATTCAGATTACAAAAAAGATCACCCCGGCCAAAATCTTATTTCTTCTCAAGAAGTTGCACGTATCATTTATGAAGCAGCAATCAAGAAAAAAAGAGAGGTAATAATTACTGGACGAGCAAAAATTTTAGACAAGGCTGCAGCATTGTTTCCTCGGTTAACTGAAAGTTTGGAAGATAATTTACGAAAAATGAAATGATTTTAACAGAGATTCTAATAGTTTCTCATCGAAAACTGTTACATAAAAATTAAGCCGTCTTTTGTTAAAACTGCAAATCTGATGCCCACTGGAATTGATAATAACGCGGAGATTAAGGCCATATGCTCTTTTCCGTCGCCACTCGCTATACTCAGTCCAACCTCTGTTCCTTTTACTTTATTTTTTAACTTATTATGAATTTCATCTTTTAATTCTGTAATTGAAGGGTTAGTTATTTCGACAAATTCAAATTCTTTTTTTGATGCAAATTCTTTTGCAGAATTATTTCCAAGTAAAATAATATTTTCCCAATCACCGTGATTAATAACGCCAGCGATTTGCCCCCATGTTCCTTTTCCGTCACCTAAATAAGCTACCAGCTCCATCAAGAAAAAAACTAAGTTAAATTTATAAGTTTATGGGTAATTGAAATTATATACTATGAGAGACATTCCTTTATCTGAAATTACTCTGCGAAAATATGAAAAGCCGACGGGATTAGAGAAACGGGAACTTGTTAGAAAAATTTGTTTGTCTTTAGGATTTTTGCAATTGGGTGATTCTCGAGATGTCATGGTGGATATTCTTTTAGTTTTAATTGAAGCAAATACAAACAAAGAAGTTTTGTCAAGTGATGAAATAAGAAATCGTGTAGAGGTTATGCGAAGTAAATATTCTTTGGATACAAAAGGACTAGCAGAATCAAATATTCGACGGCAATTAAAACGACTGCGCGATGCAATGATAATTGATAAAATTAATAATACCTATTTTCTCACCGAGCATTCAAGCTTAAAAGAAATTTTTAAGAACAACATTGAAAAATTTGTGATTCCTCAAATAATTGAAAGAGTCAAAGAATATTTAGAAGAATTAGAAAAGATTAAATAAAGCAAAAATAAAAAAATTTATTATCTTTTTTTTCGTTTTTTTGCTGTTTTTCGTCGCGTTGATTTATTTACAGATTTCTTCGCTTTTTTTTTCTTTGGCATTTTTTCCTCCGTAGGATATTATATCGTAAAGTTTATATTTAAATGTTATCAAAAAATTTAGTTGGAAGAAAAATAAATTTATTTCGTATTTTTTCCCGTCGAGAAATATAAAATTTTATCTTTTATAATTTGCTCATCTTCCGGATTTGTAACTCCATACCAATGTTCTTGTGATGGATATACTTTCATTTTGATTTTTTTTTCTGGAATCAATTGCGATAATTCATTTGGCAACATACACTCGGCTGTCCTACTTTCTTGATTTTTAATTTTAAAATTATCCAAATTTTTATTTAGAAATTCTAGAGTTTTTTGATGTAAAGCAAATATTAACATGCTGCACAAATCATTTTTTGATAGATTTTGTTCTTTCAAATTATTTTTTTTGATATTATAGGTTTCTCTGATTTCAATTACGAAATTATTTTCTGCATAAAATATTCCGCGATTGACTCCTCCTTCTTCCGGGATGACATTTTCCAATGCGTAGCCAATCGTTGCTTCATCTTCGCTTTCTTTTAAGTGATTAACAAGAGTTTGAAAAGTTGAACTGCCATAAAGATCGTCACCTGCGCAGACCACAAAAGGACAGTTCAAAAAAGGTAATGCATAGCAAACTGCATCACAAGTTCCCCATGGACGGTCTCTTTTTTCTGGATCAAATGTTTGAAGTGCGTAATGAATTGGAATACCTTGATATTCAGAGCCAAATTTCTCTGAAAATGGGGTTATCGTTTTCTCACCCACTATAAAAACTATCTTTGTAAAACCTGCGGGCAAAGCTTGATTCAGAGAATATTCAATTAGAGTTTCATTATTAGGGCCAACTTGCGCAAATTGCTTTATTTTTCCGCCAAAACGAGAAGAAAGTCCTGCAACAAGATAGACAAGAGCTATTTCCATATTCCTTATTGAATGGATCATCTCATTTAAATAATTTTATAAACAAAACTATAGTAATATAATCATGATTGAGAAAGAGGTCTTTAAACAGGTTATAAATTATGTCTTAGTTGTTGCTCTTTTTATTGTCGCTTTTTTTATTATAAAACCTATTTTTTATTCGATAATTTATGGTATTTTACTCGCCTATATTTTTTATCCTGTTTATAAATTTGTGCGATCACAAGTAAAAAGCGAGATTTTATCGGCGATAATCGTCTGTGTTGGAATACTTGTAATACTAGTCTCATTAATTGTTATAATATTTACTTCCTTATTGAATCAACTTATTGACTTTTATCTTTCATTACAGCAGATAAATGTTGGAAAAATTATTGCGGCACAATTGCCTACTTTTTTATCACGGCCAGAAATTTCCTCGACAATTGTCAGTTCAGTTAACGATTCTCTTGCGAAACTCATTGCGGGATTTGTTACTGCCCTTGGAAATATTGTTCTTAACATTCCAGACCTTATTTTGCAGTTTTTTGTTTTTGCATTTGTGTTCTTCTTTTGCTTAAAAGATGGTGAAAGATCAATTGAATATTTTAAATCCTTGTCTCCAATGAAGAAAGAAACTCAACATAAATTTTTTAAACATTTTGAAGACATCACTAAATCCGTCATCATTGGAGAAATTATTGTCGGATTAGTTCAAGGCCTCGTTGCGGGTATTGGTTATTTTGCTTTTGGTGTCCCTAATGCACTATTACTTACCATTATTACTGCTCTTCTAAGTATTCTTCCTATTATTGGTCCTTGGTTAATTTGGATACCTGTTGATTTGTATCTATTTTTAGTCGGTAGAGATGTTGCTGCATTCGGATTATTAATTTACGGTTTATTTTTTGTTAATTGGATTGATAATATAATTAGGCCAATGATTTTATCGAGAAGAACTGAACTAAATCAAGTTATTGCTCTTGTAGGTATGATTGGCGGATTATATGTTTTCGGATTTGTAGGATTGATTTTAGGACCTTTGGTATTAGGTTATGTTCTTCTGGTGTTAGAGTTATATAGAAAACAAAACATCGATGAAAATCTAATTTTCAAGAAAGTTGATGGTTAGTTGAGAGATTTTTATGAAACTGAAAATAAAAAAGTTTAATTTTGTGTCAGGAAGACCTATTTGCATGATCCATGGAGATACTGCGAAAAAACTAAGTTTCCATGTTGGGCAACGAATTTTAATTTCTCGAAAGAAAAAGAAGCTTATTTGTGTTTTGAATACTATGGAACATATTATTCAGAAAAATGAAATTGCAGTTTCCCATGAAATATCAGATATTCTCAAACTAAAACCTGGAAATGTAGTGGATGTTGAAATTGCGGAAAAACCGCGAAGCATTGATTTAATCAAGGAAAAATTAAATGGAAAAAAATTAAACAAAGATGAAATTTTCGAAATTATTCAGAATATAGCCAATAACTCATTGACCGAAGTAGAAGTTGCATTTTTTGTTTCTGCAATTTTAGAAAAAGGCATGTCATTAGAAGAAACAAAATATTTGACGCAAGCTATGGTGGAAACTGGAAATCATTTACATTTTAAAGGAGTTGTTGTCGATAAGCATAGCATCGGTGGAATTGCAGGGAATAGGACAACACCAATAGTTGTAAGTATATGTGCTGCTGCTGGTTTAATTTTTCCTAAGACCTCATCACGTGCAATTACTAGTGCGGCAGGAACTGCAGATGTAATTGAAACAATTGCGCGGGTTGATTTTTCAATTGATGATATAAAAAAAATAATTAAAAAAACAAATGGCTGTTTTGTTTGGGGCGGGTCATTAGGATTAGCGCCTGTTGATGATAAAATTATCCGAGTAGAAAAAATAGTTAATGCAGACTCTTCATCGCAAGTTATCGCGAGTATATTATCAAAAAAAATTTCTGCTGGAAGCAAGCATATTCTAATCGATATTCCTTATGGAAAATCGGCTAAATTTTCAGAAAGAGAGGCACTGCTGCTAAAGAAAAGATTTTTGCAAATGAAAACTGTTTTTAAATTAGATTTAGATGTTGTATTAACTAAAGGAGATGAACCTATAGGTAATGGTATTGGGCCTGTTTTGGAAATTAAGGATGTTATTAAAGTGCTAACTAGAAATAATTCTCCTAAAGATTTAGAGGAAAAGTCTCTTTTTCTTTCAGGTAAAATATTGGAAATGGTGAATAAGGCACGGCCGGGAAAAGGGGTAGCTATGGCTCGATCAATTCTTGAATCAGGTGCGGCATATAAAAAATTTTTAGAAATTATCCACGCTCAAAAAGGAAATGTGAATTTATTAGATTCACTATGTTCGAATGCAGCCTATGATATTAAAAGTCGGAAGAAAATAAAAATAAAACATTTGAATAATAAATTATTTAACACCTTAGCTCGATTAGCTGGTTGTCCTGAAGATAAGGCGTCGGGAATTTATCTTTACAAAAAAAAGGGAAATGATGTTGACAAAGGTGAGACAATATTCACTATTTATGCAGTTTCAAAAGAAAAATTGCGCCATGCAATCAATTTTTTCCGAAAAAATGAACGGAAAATTATAGAGATTTATTGATTTCTGAATAATAGTTTTTTTAAATTGACGATACTTGGAGAAATCATGGAAAAACCAAGATCACATGTTGAACAATTAGCAGAATACATTAAAAAGAATTTGAAAAAAGGATATACTGCTGATGCGCTTAAATTTTCTTTGATATCTCAAGGTTATTCCAGATTATCTGTTGATAACGCTTTTGCATTAGCAAATGAACAATTATCTAAAGAGCTGCAACCGATAAAAGAAAAGCCTCAAATAACATATAAGATTGATGAAGAAGTAATTCCTCGTGAAGGATTTTTTAAAAGATTGTGGAGAACGATTTTTGGATGATATTTATTGTCATCAAGAGAAAAGATGAGATTATAAGTATTGCCATCGAGAATCAATTGATAACTATCATCTGAAGTATCATTAAAAGTAAAATTAACATCTCTTTGAATATAACTTTGACTTAATGTCCATCCAGATCCTAAGATATTTGCTTTTTGTTTTGCGTTATGATTGTTATAATTGATAGCAATAGTTGGTTGAAGATTATTTGTTCCAGGAGGAACAGCAATTGGATAAGTGTAAATAAATGCTCCAGAATACAAATTTGTATCTTCAAAGTTTTGTCGATGTAGAATGTTTTCTTCCAGAATAGGAGGATGAATATTATAAGAAAAAGTTGCAGGTATATCACCGGCACTAACAAACGATGCATAAAAAAAGAGAATCGCAAATAGAATTAAAATTATCTCCCCCTCTTTTCATTTTATAATCATAAGATTGGAATATATAAATTTTTTTATATATTTTTGAAAATATATTTTATCCCATAGCATATAAAATTGGGGATAAACTAGAACTTTGTCCTAGAATTATAAAAAACCCGACGATAAGTAATAAAATTATTATGGGCAATAGCCACCATCGTTTTCTTACTTTCAAAAAATCCCAGAGCTCAAAAAGAAGCGATTTGTTCTCCATGATGTTATCAATTATCTTTGATTTAAATTATTTTCTGCTCTCTTAATTTTTCAGTTACGTAATCAGCAGATAGTTTAGTTCCTCGTGGATTCCAGTGTGGATCTGTTCTAAAATAAAATTCCTCAAAATTTTGTTCAGCAAGGTCAAATAAGCTGATATATCCTATAGATGTTCCTGATAAATTCTGGCTAAAAATAGTATCGACTTTTCTAAAATCAAAGAAAGATTCGTCGATATCAATATACTGATTCACAAATTTTTGTTGATATTCCTTATTAATATTTCTTTTATCAGGAATATTTACAACAACAAATTTATATTTTTTAGACTCTCCAGCTCTTTCAAATTCATAAAAGAGCTGTTGTGTAAGAAGCATACTATCTTCAGCTTCGGTTCCATATTCTTTTTCCATATAAAGATCTAAACCATCTGAACTTTTTTCAGTGTATCGTTTAGAACGAGAAGATTCAATTTTATCCAGCTTGTGATAGATTAAAGAATAAAGATGTGAAAATCGCAATAAAACACTCGAAAATGGTTTTTCTCGAGACAAAGCAACTTTTTTTGAGCCATATCCTGGATTCCATAATTGTTTTGTCGGATAATTCGCAACAATAATTGTTTCATTATTGAGAATATAAGCATCATCGTTTGGGTGCATTACTGCCTGTAATAATTTGAATTGGGCATTATCTCCAGATAAAAGCTTAACAATATATTGTTTCTTCAAGGAAGGATCAACACCTTTTACATCAATTTGCCTTACTAATTTAAAAATAGGTTTGTCTGCATATGCTTGGTCTATTTGTTGGGTATTCGCGATATCATTTTGAAAAAATAAAAGCAATACAATATCCGGATTATATTTCAAACCTTCTTCTTTAAAGAATAATAATTCCTGCCCTGTTCCATATCCACTTGCAGCTAACGGTATGACTTCATATTGCTCACCGAGATTTTCTTGTAATCTTACGGCAAAAGTATCAGAATCATTAACACCAAAACCATAGGCAAATGAATCGCCTAAAACAAGAACTCTTTTTTTATCTCCCTTTTCATAGGGAATTTCCTTATTTAATCTAACTCCTTGCGAATTATGAATTTTATAAAATTTTTTATTGGTATCTGGTTGATAAGCACATCCAAAGAAATTCTTTTTAGATGACCATCCTAATTGAGAGTTTAATTCAACATCTAAATTGGATAAATCATTTGAAGAGTATTCATAACATTCATCATATAATTTTTGAGGATAGGCAAATCTAACTAATAATTCCAAAATTATAAGCATAATAATTACGGTTATTAAAAATAAAAGTAAATTTTTTTTCAATTCGCTTTTTTTATGAGGTCTTACTTCAGAGATAGTAGGATGATTTTCAGTTATAGTTACCTCATTTTTTTCCTCTGTTTCCATTATTTTTTTCAACGGAATAAAGTTAATAAATTAATCGCTTATGGAGAGCTCACTATTCCAAACATCCTTTAAGTTATCTTGTCTTTTAATAAGATATTTTCCCATAACTAAATAATCTATTTCAGTTCCCATCATGCACTTATATGCATCATAGGGAGAACAAACTATTGGTTCCCCTCTAATATTAAAGGAAGTATTAATAAGAATAGGAATTTTGGAGAGCCTTCCAAATTCTTTAATGAGACTATAATATAAAGGATTTTGTTTTTTGTCTATAGTTTGCAATCTTCCGCTTCCATCAACATGAGTTACTGAAGGAATTGTGGAATGCCATTTCTTTTTAATAGGATAAACCATCAGCATAAAATCGGTTGGTAAAGGAATCGGCTTATCACCTTCAAAATAATCTAAAGCATCTTCTCTGCATACTACAGGGGCAAAAGGCCTAAATTTTTCTCGATGCTTTACTTTTTCATTTAACAATTCTTTTGCTTTTGGATTACATGGATTTGCCAAGATACTTCGTGCGCCAAGTGCCCGAGGTCCCCATTCCATTTTCCCTTGAAACCAGCCAACTACTTTATTTTCATAAATCATTTGAACAGTTTTTTTAATCAGATCTTGAGAACTTTTGAATGATATATACTGAATTTTATTTTCATCTAAAAATGCTTTAATTTCTTCATCTGGATATTCAGGACCGAGATAAGCATTTTCTAAAACAAAATTTCGTTTATTTCCTAAAATTGTATTGTAAACGTATTGTGCAGCTCCCAAACTAGTCCCTCCATCCCCCGGATCTGGCTGAATCCATATTTTTTTGAATGGTGTATTTTTTAAGATTTTTCCATTACATACACTATTCAAAGCAACTCCTCCTGATAAAACGAGGTTTTCAGATTTTGTTTCTTTGTAAAGATGATTGAGAATTTTCATAATAACCTCCTCAACGATCAGTTGCAATGCTGCAGCAAGATCTTTGTGCCTCTGCGTCACTTCCTCTTGTGGTTTTCGTATTTTTCCTTCCAATAAATAAGATAATCTTTGAGATGGCATTTTATTCGCATAATGATAAGAAAAATAACGCATATCCAAGCAATAACTTCCATCTTCTTTTATGTCAATAAGGTGTTTAAATTTTTGGTAATACTGGTTTGTTGCAGGATTCATATTTCCATACGGCGCTAATCCCATGACCTTATATTCTGAATTATTGACTGAAAATCCCAAATATGCGGTTATAGTTGAATATAATAATCCTAATGAATGAGGAAACTGGATTTCCTTTGATAACACAATTTCATTTTTATTGCCATAGCCATAAGCAGTTGTCGTCCACTCACCTACTCCATCAATTGTAAGAATTGCGGCTTTTTCAAATGGGCTAATGAGAAAAGATCCTGCGGTATGGGCCATGTGATGATGCACAAAAAAAACTGATTTTTTGTAGCCGAGTTTTTTAATGAACTTTAAAATGCGCAATTTCTCATTAAACCAAGATGGAAGATTTTTTACAAATGTTTTAAAACTTCTCGGAAAAACTTCCAGATGCTGATATAATACACGTTCAAATTTTAATAGGGGTTTTTCATAAAATCCGATATAATCAATCTGGTCAATAGTTATATTTTTATTTTTAAGACAAAATTCTATGGCGTTTTTGGGAAAAGAAATATCATGCTTCTTTCTCGTAAACCTTTCTTCTTGAGCAGCGGCAACGACCTTTCCATCTTTGAGCAAAGCTGCACTTGCATCATGATAAAAACAACTTATTCCTAAGATGTACATATTAAAATTGGCGATAGTATTCCTCCTTTTTCAAATTTCCTATTTTTAAATCTCCCCAATAACTTTTTCTGTTTTTATCTATCTTTAATTCAAGAAAATGTTTGCCAAATATTCTTGCTATAATAAAGGTTAATCCTACGCCGATGAGATAAACTATTCCTAAAAGTATAAGATTGATAATTTCAGCAATATCTTCTCCAAATGATTTTTGTCCTTCTTTCAATCCTTTAAAAAATTTGTTCCATTTCATTGTTCCAGCCACCATTTTATTCCCTTACCGATCAAAACTAAAAAAATGGCAATAAATAATATATGAATATATGACCATGATTCAGGAATTTTATTAAAGAAAGATAAAATAAAAAATAAGATGATTGAAAAGACTATAAGCATTAAAAGATAACCTAAAAATCTACCAACTTTATATTCATGATCTCTTTTCTGAAATTGCATAAAAGCTATTATTAATTCTAATTTAAAAAATATTCTAAATTCATACCCAAAAGAAAATTTTAACTGTTCTTTAAAATCAACAATCCTTACCCCATGATACGGAACGATTTCAATTAAACCAATTTCTTTCAAGAAAAATAATAATTCCCAACATTCTTTTTTGGTTATTGAAAAATTACTGCATATCTTGGAAAAGACATGTGGAAAAGGAATTGTTTCCTTATGATATTGTTTTTTCACTTCTTCAAGTCTTCGTAATAATAAAGGATAGAGTCCTCTCTATCTTTCAGTTTCCATTTTTTATTTGAGCAATTCATCTGCTAATAAAACCCGCCTTTGTAATGGAATAGAACTTTTGTTATACGCCGCTGCCCGGAATCGAACCGGGGAGCCCAAAGGGCCCTGGTCTCAAGCCAGGTGCAATACCACTATGCGACAGCGGCTTATTAATTGAAAAGAAATTTTCCTTTTAAATGTTTATCTATATTGAAAAAAAATTATTTTGTGACATCCTCCGTCCCCTAAAGGTTTTTTGCTGTGGCAAAAAATCCACTGCGGTGGAGGACGGCGTCCTTCACATTTATGCGAAGCCATGATGCA
>JAGVXM010000038.1 GCA_018303785.1 Candidatus Pacearchaeota archaeon | reverse complement strand
TATTTTGGTGTTAATTGGATGTGTTTTTTATTTGCTCCGAGAGAGCTTTGGCTATGTTTGTATGCCATGGTTCCTCCGAAAGATTTATTTAGAATGAGCCAGTTCTCTCTATATTTACTGTATTCAAAGGGGCTGCTGTCTAGCTCCCTTTGAATAATATTGTCAGAAATAAATAATTATCGACGAATAAACGCAATTCATCCAACCACTAAAGTGGTTGGGGTTCTTGCGGGAGTTCTAAAATCAAAAATATCCCTCAATCCTTCAATTTCACGAGAGTCTGGACGAACCATATATTCTTAAAAAATAGAGATTATTAAACATTTTTATAGCCGGCATAATTTTAATATTTATGACTATTATAAAAATAATCTCCAAAAAAGATTACGAAAAAACGCATACAAAGCCAAATCAAAAAGTTGTCTGGAATGAAATCGCAAAACCATGGAAAACCTATGTTGTTAACCCTATACCAATTGTAAAGGAATTTTTAAAAAACAAAAAAGGGAAAATAATTGATCTCGGCTGTGGCGCTGGAAGAAATATGATTCGTTCGAAAGATATAGAATATTATGGAATTGATTTTTCAGAAATACAAATAAAACAAGCAGAAGAATATTGTAAAAAAAATAACATTCATGCACATTTATACCAGCTCGAAGCAGATAATTTAAAACAATTTGAAAATGAAATGTTTGACTCAGGATTATGCATAGCATCTCTGCACTGTATTGAATTAAAACAAAAAAGGAAAAAAGCATTAAAAGAATTTTATAGAGTACTCAGAAAAGATGCTGAAGCCTTAATAACAGTTTGGAATTCAGATGATAAAAGATTCAAAGAAGTAAAAAATCACGGCGAAATCTATATGTCTTGGAAAGAAAATCATATTCCCCACATGAGATATTATTATTTATTCAAAAAAAAAGAGTTTATAGAACTTATAACATCCTGCGGTTTTGAAATTCTAGAATTCTATGAACCAAGAGAGAAAGATAGATTTTCAAAAAAAAATTGGATTATAAGATTGAAAAAAATATAAATCTTCTTTCATGGGACAAGAATGAATAATATAATTAAGAATAGCACATAGCGATGTTTATTATTATTTCTAAAATAGGGATAATCTATTTTATTTAATATTTTTTTTCCTTTATGATATAGAATATTCTGAAGAAACAAATGCGATTAAAAAAAATTTATTGTTGAAGTTACAAAAGTGTAAATAAATTCTTTTCACTAACCAACTTTTCTTTTCCTGATTTCATGTCTTTTATCTTATATTGTTTTTTCTTCACTTCTTCATCACCGATAAAAATGACAGAATCAATTTTATACGCATTTGCATACTCTAATGCCTTACCAGGCTTTCCATAGAAGATTTGACATGGAATATTTTTTGCCCGAATTTTTTCAGCAAGTTCAATAGATTTTTTGTCCTGACTTAACGAAATAACCAAGACGCGCTGTTTATTTTCAGAAATTTTAGCTAATAACTCCAATCGATCAAGGCCTAAAGAAATACCAAATGACTGAATACCTTCGACAAGATAAGCACCACCAGCAGTAATTGTTTCTTTTATATCAGATTTTATTTCAAATATAATCCAATTATAATAGCTCAATCCTCGAGCTAAAAAAGGTGAAAAAACAGTTTTAATATTATAAATTTTACATAATTTTTCCAATTCCTTAATATCTTGATAATTTTTATATTTTTCAAAATATTTTTCAGGTTTATTAATCAAAGACAAAATTTTCTCCGAATTATATTTTTTAAGATTCTCTTTTACTTCTTCTTGAGAAAACTTATCTAATTTATCAAGTTCTCGAATCACATTTTCACGATTCATGTCAGAAATTCTAAAATCATCAATAATCTCTTGCAATAACTTCCGATTGTTGATGTATAGAGTAAAGGGTATCTTAAAGTTTCCAAGAATTTTTGTAGCAATGTTCAATAATTCAGTTATGTCTCGCAAATCAGCACCGATAATATCCGCATCACATTGAGTAAACTGTCTCCATCTGTTTCCAGCAGTAGGCTCATCTCTAAATACAGTGCCAATTTGGAAAATCTTATACGGCAATTTTTTATTTTTGGCCAGTCTTTTATATTGAAAAGTCAATTCATATCTTAACGCCAATTTTCGCTCCCCTCTATCTTTAAGCTTAAAAACTGAAGAGACTGCTTCATCGTTAGGATTGTTTCCTCGAACAAACTCCTCATTTTCAATTAATGGCATTTCGACAGGCTTAAAATTATATCGTTTAAAAGTTTCTTCAATAACTCGCTTCATTGCATTCCGTTTCTCTGCATTTTCAATATCTCGGAATCCTTTGACATTTTCACTATTCATTTTGCACCTCCCTCACTAGATTCAACTTTATTTAATTTAATAATGTTTCTTTGATTCTGAAATGCATCATAGCTATTCATTTTTATATATTCCCCAATCAAAAAACACTCCTCATTACAGGTATCTCTATCTCTCACAAATAAAACTATTTTATTATTCTCTCCATAGATTTTTTTTCTTCCATCAAATCCAATCAATGTTTTATCTTCCACTTTTTCAAAATCTTTAAAATACCGGGCGCGTCTAAATGAACCTAACTTATTTTTATATAATCCCGTTATTTTTATTACTTCTTTTCTAGGAGTAGGGCAAGTGATACCTTCTATACACCCATAATAAATTAAAAAATCTAAAATTGCTTTTTGCGCAATTTCATTTGTTTTTGGATCTCCTACATAACCGCATTCAAAACAAAAACCAAGTTTTTTTTGTAGATTCATATAATAATCAGTTGAACCAGGTTCAAAGGGATCGAGATTACAAACTATTTTTTCTGTATCAAATATCTGGGCTTCTTCAATATTCGATTCGTCACATATAACAAAGGGTATTGAATCTTTAGTGAAACTTGCGTGTATATCTAACAGTACATCAGCTTTATCTAAGTAAGGAATAATTTCTTGAGCGGTTTTCCCTTCTATGCTGTTCTTAATTTCTAAAGGCTGTTTTTTAAGGAAACATCGATTAAGATTTTGTTCTATAAATCTTTTACGTTGTTTTATAGCTTCTAGATTTGCATAAATAAACATAACATTTCCAGATTTTATTTGCAAGATAGGAAGCAACTGGTCTACGGCCTTAACTCCGCAGACCTCGTTGCCATGAACACCTACCAGTATAACGACATTTTTTCCTATTTCCTTACCTTGTTTTTCTACGATTTGTATGTTGCTCATTAGATTATTCCTCAATAATAGTTGAAAGAAGAGTTGAAATTTTTTCTACATCAAAATATTCAAACTTCCACGCATACCAGGGAGCATTTCTCTCAGGATCATTAAAAAGTAATTTTTCTTTTTGTCCTGAAAAAATCCTACGAAGTATGGATAACACTTTTTCATTTTTAGTTCTTACTACAAAATCTTTGTAATCAGCTAAGCGTGCTCCATTAAGTCTTACTGCAGAAGCAAGCAATCCTCTTCCTGAGCCCTGTTTTGTTTCAATGATACCTAATTCAGCACCATAAAATGTTTTTTCTATATGTATACCGCTTGAATCAAGCAGAGGAGCGATTAAAGGAAAATTTACTGACTTTGTTCTAGTGTTAGTAGGCACTTTATAGCCCCAACTAAATCCAAAAGGAATTTGGTTATACTCAAGCATATATCCAATAAACCCTGGTTTCATTAATGCCTCGGTAATAAGTTCGTCTTGATTAACAAAAGAGGGATAAAAATCAATTAAAGGTTTTCCGCATAGAACACAAGATTCTAAGTTTTCTGAATTCCCGACGACTCCCCTTCTTTCCATTTTATTCAAAGGCCATTTATAATCCGCAGGTATAAGTCGAGAGGTATACTGTACATTACATATCTCATCTTCATTTGTAGATAAAGATGCGGAACAAATTCTTTCTTCATACCAGGGAAATCCACTAAATACTTCTTTATAAATAGAAGAAAGTCTTTCAACATCGTTAGGAGAAATTTTTTTTATGATAATAGATTCCATTCTAAAATACCTCCTTTCAAATTTTTAAAGGTAAAAAAAGTATTAGAAACAATGGGGACAATCAACACATTGAGTGTCTTTCGCCTCCAAACAAGCGGAAAGAGGGAATCGAACCCCCGCTACAAGGACCACAACCTCGCGTTCTGCCACTAAACTATATCCGCCATTATATGTATTTAAAAAAACAAAATTTGGTATAAAAAACTTGTTGTTTACTCGGTCAAGTTTTTTTGATTGAAAATTTACGAACTCACTTAAAAAATTTTGAATAAATTTATTATACCAGATATCCCAAAAAGTATAAGCTAAACTACGATTAATGATGGGGATAACCCACTGCAAATCCCTTGCTTGGTTTAGCGTTCATATTATATGCATGAACACTGCCTTTTTAAATTTTTTCAACCCAAAACATTTAAATATCATTAAACAAAGGTATACTTATGGGATATGGAAGAAAGATAACAGGCGGAAAATATCATAAATTTAGAAAGAAGAGAAAATTTGAATTATCAGGGGTTGAAAGAAAAGTTAAATTAGGTAAAGTTAAAAATAAAATAATTAGAGGATTAGGTGGAAATAAAAAAACAGTATTACTATCTGTCGACATAGCAAATGTAACAGACCCGACAACTAAAAAATCTAAAAAAGTTAAAATAACTAATGTTGTCGAAACACCTGCGAATAGATTCCTTGCTAGACAAAATATATTGGTAAAGTCTGCGATAATTGAAACAGAATTAGGTAAAGCAAAAGTAACGAATAGACCATCACAAGATGGCTCTGTTCAAGCAGTTCTAATAAAATAATACAAATGTGGGTAGAGAAAACTATATAAATTATTTTCAGCTAAAAGAGCTATGGAAGATAAAGAAATGGTACAATTAAGAAGAGATGTAGATAATCTAAAGGAAGTAGTTGAAAATTTAACAATGTTAATGAATAAGAAATTAATAAGAGAATTGCAAGAAGAAGCAAATAATATAGGGTCTGGAGAATTTTTAACAGAAAAAGAATTTGAGAAGAAACATAAAGTTAAAATTCACTGACGTCTTTTGAAAAGCCTCTTCTGATATAATCATCATACTCGTCTTTATGTTTCACTGAAAGAAGCCATATTTCTTTCATAGGCTCTTGCACTAAATAAAAAACTCGGTAAACTCCTGTTTTGAATTCCCATAAAGTGGGTTTCGTGTGCAGTAATGGTTTTCCAATGCTTTGAGGATTTTCTTTTAATCGAGCAAGCTTTTTAACAATCTGTGATGATATCGATTTATCAATTTTTGAAAACTCTCTATCAAATTTCTTTCCAAATTTGAGAGTATAAATCATCTCCTTAAGTAACTAACTGAATTTATATAATTTATTTCTCTTTTCTCTAAAGAATTAATTATAAGGATTGTGTCCGTGTTCTTTAAGCCATTGAAAATATAGGTCTCTTGCCTCTCTAAATTTTTTCTTCGCTTCTCCAATTTTCTTTTTATATTTTGAACTATTTTACCACTTTAAAGTTAAACTAGTCGCTACAAATAAGTTTATAAAGCTTTCTATAATCAATTTGTTATATCGTATGGCAAATATTAAACGATGTCCAGAATGTTCAAGCGTCAGCTTAACGTGGGACGAACAATTAGGTGAAGTTTTTTGTAATGATTGTGGAACGGTTATAGAAGAAAAAATGGTAGATACCTCCCAAGAATTACAGGGAAGTTTTGATTCAGGTGAAAAAAAAGGACGAGGTGGAGCACCATTATCCATGCAGAAATTCGACAAAGGTCTAACAACCAACGTTGGAGAAGTTTCAGATATTTACAAATTAGATTCAAACTCTACAAGAAAATTCCTTCGATTAAAGAAATGGCAGGAAAGAGTTTCTACTTCAATTGAAAGAAATTTAAGATTAGCGATGACAGAATTACGAAGAGTTGCCAGCTATCTTAATCTTCCAGAAGTTGTTAAAGACGAAGCATCGAGAATTTACCAATTCGTTTTACAACGAGGGTTAGTTCGAGGACGTTCAATGGAATCAGTTATAGCAGCCTGTATTTACGCTGCATGTCGATCGTATGACATTCCAAGAACATTAGATGAAATTTCTGCTGCATCAGATGTTGAAAGAAAAGAAATCGGAAGAACCTATAGATTTATCGTCAGAAAATTGAAAATTAAAGTAACTCCTTCATCTCCGAAAGATTATATTCATAGATTTGCATCAGTATTAAAGTTGTCACCAAAAACACAGAATGAAGCATTGAAAATTTTGCAAAAAGCAGAAGGTTCTGAGTTAACGTCTGGTCGAGGACCAGCCGGTATAGCTGCAGCAGGATTGTATGTTGCTGCATTATTGAATAATGAAAAGAAAACGCAAAGAGAAGTTGCCGATGTCGCAGGTATAACTGAAGTAACAATCAGAAATAGATATAAAGAATTATTAGAAAAATTAGGGCTGGAAGAACAATTGAAAATCAAAGAAGCTGAAGCAATTACAAAAAAGAAAAAAGAATAATTTTCATAACAAACCTTTTATACAGTCATCCGTTCAATTAATCATGCGGAGATGCCGGAGTGGTCAAACGGAGCACGTTTAGGCCGTGCTGGCTTAGTGCCTACAGAGGTTCAAATCCTCTTCTCCGCATTATAATGCTGAAAGCATTATATTCGTAGGATTGAATCTGTAGTCGCTCAGATTTTTTAATTTGATAGTGTCTCAGAGTTCGAATACTTCGAGAGATATTCTCGAGAAGTTCCCAAAACCAGAGAAAGCTTTGCTTTCTTGGCCAAGAAAAATTCACAAATTTTTCTTCAGTTTTGAAGAAATTTTTAGGACCTCTTCTCCGCATAAATAATCAGAAAATATTCAGGTTCCGAATCAAATCATTCTTTTCAACTTCTTCATTTTTTTCTGTTGAGCATGTTTATCCTCAGTACGAAATAAATGTTCAATTTCTCCGAGAAGTTTATCTAAAACCCTCTGTAATCCACGAGACAAATTATAATCGTGATGATGTGCTTCGATCTCTCCAGATGCTCCATGTAAACGGACGTGCATACTAAATTTTTTCTTCCCTTCGGGTTCATATTCCTTTATGTGTAAATCGAGAAAAACAGAATCCTTAAATCGACGTTGAATTTTATCATGCATGGCCCCTAATCTAGTAATTAACCATTTTTTCTCCTCAATATTTAATATTTCAGAACCAGAGATAGTAATCATCTCTTCCATTCATATAAAAATAAATTTCTCTATAAATAAGTTTGTATTATTTTAACGACGATTATTTAGCAATAAAACGTCGACTTTTCTCATCGAAAACCAATCCATTAATTTTCTTCATGTTATCATTCAGAAATACATCCTTAAAAAAAACAACTTTTCCATTAAGCACTTCTCCAATTCGTTTCTGAAAAATAGAATCCGGAATATACTTACGATCTTCTAATAACGAATATAGTTTTGAGTTATCCGGATAATTCGTTACTTCTACAAACAACCACATATAATTCTCTTGACTATCATAAATCTTATTGTCAAATTTTAATGTATAAAAGCTCTGACTAGAATCGGTATTGGAGTTGGTTTCTGGTACTCTTCCTTCAACGACCATAGGCTCAGTGGTAACAACACCATTATTCATTAATGAATTATAATTTATTATGCCATCAGTTTTAACTCCTTCCCATAATTGTTCAGTAATTTTTTGATATAATTGTCCTAATAAATATTCAGCACGCGCACGATGCATATTAGTTGTTCCAAAATCAGACAAATACTGCAAATCCATAACAACTTTTCTAATTCTCAGATCAATTGTTTGTCGCGTGTCATCAGGAGCAACATTAAAATTATTTATGAAGTTATCAGCATGATCAGCAATACCTCTACTTTGTTCATAAGTCATCAAATTAACCGCATCGATGCTATTTACATACTGTTCATCAACATTACCTAAAACACTTTTTTCAATCGCTTTATCTCTGATAACCTGCTTCACCGAACTCGTATCAAGCCAACATCTGATTGAAGGATCATCACAGAATCCAACGTCTTTCCATCGATCATACGATGAATTTGTTCTATCATACTCTCCCGACGGCAAAACTTGTTTCCCAGGATTATCACTCGAACAAACTCTAACAATTCCTTTATTATATAATGCAGGATTTATGTATTCTTCAACACCTGCTTGAATATTAGGATTAATCAAACTACCGAAGCTAGGAGTTCCAGCAATACATTCATTCTCGTGCTTTATTCCAGTTTGAATTTGATCGGCAACATATCCTTCTGTTAAAGAATTAATTGCATACGAACTTGTAATTTTTCCAAATCCGCAGTTATCCTGACCATTCACATTAATACACAATTGCTTAAAGCCAGAGACAGCGGTAATATCCCGGGCGCGATCAACTTGCGATCCTCTGTTAACATATCCCCTATCAACAATAAAATTAGGTGACGTGATTGCTCCACGACCTTGTACAGCTCCAGAATCTTTCAAATAAACGACATAATATGCACCAAAATCTTTTCCAGCATAAATATGATAATAAACCTTGTAATGAGAGGTTGGAGGAACAGTAGCAGTTGTCAAAGGATTTTCACTAAACCACGCAGTATACTGAACAGGACTGTCAGGTTCAATTAAGTTTCTAAACATAGTACTTACACCTCCGAAATTCGCTGAAATAAATGACTTGCAAATCTCCGTTCCAACTTCAGTCCCTGCATAATTAATATTCCTTTGAGAAAATGCCTTTAAAGAATTTCTTCCATACACCTGCGTAAAATAATCAACAGAAGTTTGTGTATTTTTATAAGAATCTTGGATAGTTAAATATTCCCCACCACCCCTATTACCTTCAAATAATCGAGGAATTGCTAATTCAACTAATGGAACTGCTTGCTTCCAAAAAAATTCACAAATATAAATACTTTTAATTTCATCGCATATGCCCACATTTCTTCCAGTTGTCAAACTCTCATTTAAACAATCTATCGTCGAGTTCAATATGCTTACATATCCATCTAAACCAGCGTGTACACCTGTCAGACAAATTGGAATAGCAACACCTTCTTTAAAATTAGACAGGCATAACAATAAACTTCCGACAACGCCTGACTGAATAACATCATCAACTCTATACCTTCCACCAAAATCACAACGTGATGGAGGACAAATAACAGGATCACAAACATTAAACATAAGCGTGCAATCTTCGATGCTCATGAAATCAGTGCATCGACCCTCGGAACCCCCAGTTGCAACTCCTTTGTCAAATGTACGTCCATTAATAGTTACCTTGCTGTTTCCATATTGACGTACTGCTTCCTCAATTGCCCTTCGAGCATTTTGTACAAGAAGAATAGATTGTTGACTAGTCATTCCCGGAAAACTCAAATCAGGATTAACCGAGTTATAATATCGACAAATATCGTCGGCACTTTGCTTGAATTCAATCAATCCATTTTCTCCAACATTACAAATGTAAAAGTTAACAGCCCTTCCAGATTCATCATAAGGCCTTCCAAATCCTGAAATAATATACGTCATCTCAACATACCACCCGTTTTGAACATCAAATGGAATTTCAGCAGGCAATCCCTTATATGGAGCATTTTCAAAATACTTTACTCGCAATTGTTGATCATTAATCATTTTATTGTTATACGCGTTCTTTCCAACTTGTTTGACTTTATCCATGCCAGACAAGCTCATATATTCACGTACCTTATCAGCAGCATCTTTGCTTACTGTAACTCCATCAATTCGATATATCTTCCCATCACTTTTAGGATAATAATAATTATCGTCGCTGCTGTACACCATTTCTACCAATACTTGTTTTCCACCGATTTCTTTTTTTACAGTTTCAGATAACTCGAATTTAATCTGTCCAAATACCTTTTCATTTGGAATCTGAACTCTTACAACATGAGAACCAACATTAAAGTTTCTGTAAACAGCGTGATTCAAATCTGTTTGTGAAACGGTTTTAATGTACCCTTGTGTAATAATGTCTCCATGAGGATCTGTAGTATGAATTCCTAAATTATACTTATTAGCCTCACTATCTTGAGTTACACGATTAAGATATTCTTCATTACGCGTTTTTGCATCAACTAATACTCTATTTAGTTCAGTGTTAGAAACATTTTGCAATACAGAGCTTCCTTTATTGCGCAAGTTATAATTTAACATAATATCTCGTCGTTGCTCATGAGAAAGACTTTCCCAATTACATGCACTCGATTCAGAATTACCAAAGCTAATCTCAGATTTTCCCGGAATCTTTATTTTATCATTATTATCTTTGCACCATGAATCAAATACCTGCTTAAATTCTTCCTGAACTTTCTGTGTATCCACAGTACTATCAAATAACCCATTCGTTATTTTATTTTTATTCTCGATATTTTTAATTATAGAATCAGTATTCTTTATTTCTTGTGAGTATATTGATAAATCCTGCCCAACCACGCCTTTATTCTTCAATAAACATTCTTGAACTGTTGAAAAAACTTTTCTATTCACTAAATCCTCACACTGATCGTTCCATCCTCCTGGTTTAGTCATCAACAAATTGCGGCTGATTGCCTCAGGCGTATTTTTATTAATCGCATTTTTTACAGTCAATAAAGCAGAGGTCGCAAAGCAAGCAGCTTTCATTACACGAATAACGTTGCCCAAATTCTGATTCACTTTATTAATAGCATTAATAGTTTCTTGTAAATTCTTCATCATTTCTTTAGTACGTTTTGGACTTAATTGAATTGCACGCTTCTCGATACCAATACTAAACGTAAAGTCAGATTCAGTTCGCGGTCCTGTAGATGATTGTACAAAACTAAGTTTTACCTGTTTATCCCTATTTATATGTATCAAATTAATATTAACATTGTTAATATTCCTCTGAAAATTTTTACTATCAAATCGTTCCTTGCGTATCTCAGGTTTTTCTAATATTCCCCCACGTCGCTCATAATCAATTTCTACTTGTGTATCGCTAATACTTGCGATTCTAAATCGATGAATAAAAGAATCTTTTGAAACCACAGTTTCTTCTCCTAAACCAAGAGTTTTTATCTCGTTATTAATATTCATAACTACGCCGAAATTCTCTTTTCGAGGAATTTTGAAATCAAGCAATGTAAAAGAATATAATTCATTGCCTAAACTCACAGATGCTCGTGCTTTGCTAGTATCATAATGAAGAAGATTCCTATTTTCATACCGAGCAATATTCGCAGAAAAAGAATTTGAATACTCATTAAGTATGCGATTATAGTAAGTGTGTGCATTACCATCCATCCCCAATAAACGTGACAATCGAGCCATATTCAATAAAGCTTTCGCCGCATATGGATCATCATCTAAAAATTCAGCTTTCTCGTTGGGATACTTATCAATAAGATCCTCATAAGCACTCAATGTTTGCCCATAATAATCGTGCGCTAATTGCTGTTGTGTAGTTAGTTTACTATAATCAAAATTCTTATTCGTCGCGACATTCACTGAATGCAGCGTAACACCAAAAGCAGTTTCAGATTCTGCAATAATCTCCACCTTTCCTTCTATGTTCAGTTTTTTATAATGATTAACTATATCTGGTATTACGCGAGCCTTAATATCAGCAATATTCATCGAGGGTGTAATACGTTGATGAATAATTGAAAGTACATTTTTGTTCGCAAACTCAGCATTATTTTTAGAAGTATCTTGAATAAGTACTGCATAACGCTTATTCTCGCTGTCTTGCCCGATATAACTTAAGAAAACTGGTCCATGTAATTGCTCTCCAACACTCTTATCTACAAATTCAGCGCCAGAATAACTTACACTTGCTGACCCCGGAGCAAGATTCAACACAAGTTCTTTACCAGGACAACGGATTTTTAGAGTCCCTCCACCTGGCGTAGACTGCAAATCAATTACTCTGCATCGATCATTAAGTAAACGATCGCCTTTGGCAAGCCACATGTTATTTCCATTCACATTTACTAATGCCGTTTGCAACGAACCACTTATATCGTCTAAGCGCAATTGCATTCCTGCAGCACAATAATATCCTGGCATAAACACCGGAGCAGAAATTTGATCTTTACGCAAAGTAACAGTAGTATGGCGCGTGTTCACGTCTCGGTATAAAGAAACTACTGCACTATCTCCCTCAATTTTATCGACGCGTATATATCCTCTTCCATTCCAAAATCCATAATCTCGATAATTGCTTTGCCATTCTGATTCAGAAACTGGTGACAAATAAAGCCTTGAATCATCAAGACCAAATGAAGCTTCGCTAATATAATCTACATATGCAGTAATATTTCCTTGAATAATATCCGGAATTTCTCTTTCATTCGGCTGTCTTGATAAAACAACAACCAAATATCCTAAATTGCCTTCAAAAAAGGATTCAGCAAACATAGGTTTTCCTCCGACGGCAACACGCGCGGGATAATAACTAATTCCAGATACTCCTTTAGGATATTCTCCTTTAATACGAATATTTCTAATGCGAGTAACATCGATTAAAGGATTCGCCTGTATAGCCATGATTTTACAAAACACTGGGACATTTTGCTCTTCGAGCAAATCACTGCGAACAACCGCTGGCCTGCAGCCTCCGGGAGCAATTTGCAAAATTAAATCCTGTCCTTGAATACAATTTCCACTTCCGGAGTTAAACGAATTTGCAAATCCAGTTCCCGGCGGATTAAATTGAGGATTAAAAGAATTGCCGTATTGATTGTATCCATTATCAAAACGATTATAAGAATCAGGATAATTACCATAGGTATTCTGAGGATAGCGATTGTAATATGGATCTGAGAATTGATTATTTTGATATCGCGAATCAAAATTATTTCTCACATAATTAGGATCATTGCGATAATCATATGAATAATAATTATTTCTATAATTCTCGTTTTGAGAAGCATATTGAGAATCATATGAGTTGCTTCCATAAGCATAATAATTATCATAATAATTATTTCCGTAATTTGGATTGTAATTCTGTGCTATAGTAAAACTTATCACTAAAAAGAAAATTCCGAAAATAAGATGCAATTTATTTTTCATGATACCTCTTTTTTAATTTACTTCTATTGTTACTAGCGATATATTCAATAGTCCAATCAAAATTATTCGAAAACTCTGCAATGTACCATAAGATATCTCCCAAACTATCCTTAATTTTTTCTCTAGATTTTTTTGTTTTTAAAAAAACTTTTACTGCATGATCTAATTCCCCTGCCTCTTCAGACAATCCTAGTGCAAGAAATAACAATTTTTCTCGATTATTTTTAAATTTCATTTCAGTTTTTTTCGATTCTTTCTGATATTTTTTAATGTTCATGTTATGATAGGTAAACATTCATGCGTGAAGCATCAATACGTTCAAAATTTATTTGTAAATCCTGAATCTTAGATGGGGTGCCAAAATCATCAGCATCGATTACAATAGTTCGAGCATCAGCTAATTCTTGTTCAGTAACGAAATAATTCTGTAATCCTCCACCCGTAATTCCAACGTTGATAGATTGACTTGGAATAGCCACATCAAAACATTTCTTCTCAGTTACTCCAAATAAACCAAATACTCCAGAAATAGGAACATCTACACATTGAGATGAACTACCGCTGTCTATAGTGAGTTCAGTATTTGAGTAAATATAAGTCTTGATCTGGTATTGTCCTTCAGCTAAACTTACGTTGGAAGTTTCCGGATAAGAAACTATTTTGCTTAAATTATTTTTTGAGAAATATACAATCGCATAGTCTTCTGATGCTAACGGTCTACCATTCTTACGAACATCTAATTTCATCTCATATTCTTTATTAAGTGCGAGATTGATTGTTTGTTCTTCGATAATAGTCGCCTTATATCTAAATGTTTCATAGCCTTCTGCACGAGCAACAATAAATCCATTAACACATTGAGGGAAATCAGTTTCAAGAAGTGCATCACCATTGCTCAACATGCTTCTTCCAATAGGACATATTGTATCAAAACAAGCAAAAGAAATGTCTGCAGGCACAGGATTAAAATTTCTATCAACTGTTTTCACATTCACACGTGTATTTCTATTAAGACATAATTCAGGAACCGCAGATACTCTACTCTCAACATTATCTGCTTCACGCGGTTTGTTTTTCTCGATATAAACAACTACTGGAAATTGAAACAACTCGTCTTCGTAATAAATTTGTACTAACACAGGATAAACGAAATCGTAAACAAAATGATAAGGAACATAACAAAATCCTAAAATACCATAACCCTCTTCTAATCCGATGGGATCTGCACGAAGGAAAGAGCCATCGCTCGGCCAGACTTCAACTTTCATTGGCCACTCTCTTAAATACAAAAAATTAACGTTAGCATCTACATTTTCGCCAATATCATGAACAAAATATTCGTTTTCTTTTTTAACCGTGTAATAATCTCCTTTAATCTTTATGAAACCAGTATTCGCTTCCAAAGCACTGGTCAAATTTTCACGAACAGCACCAATATTCCATATCTTCGGGCTACAGCCAATTTCATTTCCATCTACAGGAGCATATAAGCGTAAAATATCAACTCCATAATTTTCCAAAAATAAACTTTTTTTATTATCCTGATAAATTTTTTGAGCAAGATCATAAAATTTTCCAAAATTAGAGTCAACTTTTTTTTCGTGACTTGTTGCCCTATAAGAATCATTTCCAAAATATATATTCAAAGGTTGTTCTACATTAACTAAAATATTATTTTCGTTAACGCGAGTAGAAACTTCTGCAACTTCAGATAATTCGATACGATAGCCTTGTTCAATAAATGATGAAAAATCACAATATGGTAAACGCTCCTCGACAAATCCATTCAGCTCTGTTTCAATTTTTTCTTTGCTCGGAACTTGTTCTTTGACTACTCCATTACCAGAAATGTAATACCAATAAGGAACTGAATTCCCCAAAAAATCGAGTTGATTCGAAAATGGCATATGAATACTTCCAGGGGAAAATCCTAACGCATCAATATCAATATAACCTCCTTGCTGTCCGGCAATTGTACTTCCATATAAAGTTTCATCTTCAATACAACTAAGATAATAATTGTAAACCGGTTGAAATTCTTGAGGAACACGATTAAATGTTAAACCTTCACGAAAAACAAAAAATAATATTTGCGCTAATCGACCTCTTTTTAAATTAATCATGCTCTTTTCTAACGATAAAATGTATGGAGAAAAGAGTAAAAGATTATATTTAAATCTTGTTTAGCCATAGGGAAACATGAATAACTCTCACGATCTTTATTCTCAAATTCACCATGATGATAATCTCTTTCTCGCATGGCAAAAAGCAAAAAAAGGAAAAGCAAAGAGAAGATATGTAAAACGATTTCAGAAAAATCTCAAAAAGAATTTGCTTAAATTACAGAAAGAACTTATCTCGCAAACCTATCAACCATGCAAACTTAAAACATTTCCCATAAGAGATCCAAAAACAAGGAAGATTTCTAAATCAGCTCACGCTAATCAAAAAGGAAAAGGAACCTTAAAGGCATTAGAACGATTTGATAGATTCAAACGAAAAGTTTCAAAGAATAATACCCGAGAATGCTATGTTTTAAAAGCGGATATAAAACATTATTTTGATGAAATTGATCATCAAATACTCATAAATATTCTAAGAAAGAAAATTATTGATAAAAATGTGATTGCATTAATCGAAGAAATTTTAGAAAATGGGGGGGGGGCGAATCAAAGAAAGGTATGCCTTTAGGTAATTTAACAAGCCAGTTTTTTGCTAATCTATATTTGAATGAATTAGATAGTTTTGTAAAACATAAACTCAAAGCAAAATATTATATTAGATATGTTGATGATTTTGTTATTTTGCATGAATCTAAAGAACAATTGGAAAAATGGAAAATTGCTATTAACAGTTTCTTAAAAAATATTTTAAAAATAGAATTGCATCCGAGTAAATCCAACGTTCAAAGATTAGATCATGGGATAAACTTTTTAGGATTTCGCGTTTTCTTTTATCATAAACTTATCAGGAAAAGCAACTTGAGAAATTTTGAAAGAAAATATAATCACCTTAAAATATTATTCGAAGAAGAAATTATAGGAAGAGAAAAAGTGTTGGAATCACTTGAGGGGTGGCTGGCATATTGTGCTAATGGAAATACCTACAAATATCGAAAGCACTTGATTAGAATTTTTAATAAATTTTTTCCACATGGATTTGTTCACAATAAAAAAAATTATGCTAATTATATCAAGCGAGTTAAAGAAAGTGAGTTACAATTTTCCGTTCAGAAAACATTATTTCATTTTGTGAAAGGACTCACAATTAAAGAAATAGCGACAAAAGAAGGGATAAAAGAAGGGACTGTGTGGGGACACTTAATACATTTAATAGAACATAAACAAATCTCAGTCTGGAAAGTTCTTTCACATGAAAAAATAAGGATAATTCTAAGAAAAATATATAACAAAAAAGAACGCTTGAAAGATATTAAAAAAAGAATCAAAGACAATTCGGTAACGTATGACGAAATTGCGTGTGTCATGGCAAGTATTAAATCAAAAAAGAAATGGAATAAAAAAAGTCCTGCAACAAAGTGAGTTATTCCAAGCAGGCGGCCATTGTGATTGTCAAGGTCATTCCTGCCATTCGCATTAGACCTGCTCTCGAGCCTGCCGACACACCAGGATCGCGGAGCATAGCCCTTTCACTTCAACTGCTCCCAATTCACTCTTGCTGTTTTATGGCAAAAATTTGTCAAGAGCAAATTGCTCGTCACCACCACTTCACACAATAGGTGTTGTAGTTGTATTTTATGACAATAAATTGCCCTCATGAAAGAGCGTATAACCCAACTTCTCATAGGAAAGTTTGTAAAACTTTCTGTCAGAGAATTTTTTAAATTCTCTGTAGTTTCCCACGGTTGTCAGGACTGCACTAAATACTTTATCAAGAATATAAAAATATTTATGAGAGAGAAAATAATTATTTCAATATAGATTAAAATATTTTAGAAAAGAAAATTAAAGTTTTTTCCTTAAATCGACAATTGATTTTAACACGTCAGGATGTAAAACTCCTTCTAGCCCTCGAAGAGTTTTATCAGCCGCTTGTAAATCCGCTATCGTGTATGCTTTTGAATATTTGAAGCGGCCCGTTGCCGGTGTATTCAGCGCCTCCGGCGCTATACCAAGCAGGCGGCCACTGAGATTGCCAAGGACATACCAGCCAATCGCATTAGACCTGCACTCGAGCCTGCCGACACACCAGGATCGCATTTTAACGTTGTCTCCTGCTGCTGAATCGAGATAAACTCCCATCATTGTATCATAATCAAATCGCTTTTTTCCTTCGGCAAAAATATAATCAGCATAGTCATTCAGTAATGCTTGATCTCGCGCCAACGTTTTCCAAACAGGATGAGCTTTAACATCTTGAAGATAAAGTGAAGACTCAGTTTTTCCAAGTTTTCCTTTTTTGAATTCTTCTCCTTCTAAAGAATCGTAAATATCAGTAGATAAAATTAATTCGCCACCTCGTATGTTGCTGTCAGAATTAATTTCCCGTAGATGTTGAGAATCAAGCACAACTTTTACTTGTCCATCAGGATGATATACAACAGCATCTCCCGTATCAAAATAATTATCAATGTAAGAAGATTTAACTTCATCATCAGAATTTCTAACATCAAGTCGTCTCTGCATAAATTGAGAGACATTCATTGGAATTCTGCCGTCAGCAATAAGTTTTGGCATCTGCTCTGTGTTTCTGCCGTAAAATTCTCTATATGCCTCTCGAATATTAAGTTTTAATGCCATACACTTTTTAGAAAAACCATCTTTATAAATGTTTTGTTTAGTTACTACTTAGTAATTAACAAAAAATCAATGAAAATGACCGTAGAATCGAACGTATGTCCCATCACGACATGGCCGCACTAAGAATCGAACTTAGGTCCCATCCACGTCAAGGATATGTTCTGCCATTGAACTATGCGGCCTCATAAAAGTAACTATCTGAATACTTTTTAATGTTTTCTCTTCCCACCTTTAACCTGCCCCCAATTACCATTTAAAATAATAACTTCAAATTTGTGTGGAGATATTTTTGCCAAATGACATAAATTCTCAAATAAAGTTTGAGGCAAAAGCCGATGCTCGCTATAATAACACTTCAAAGCTGAATAAGGAACCGAAATTCCAAATTGCAGCAATGCGCGCAAAGATCGTACTGCAAGCCGATCTTTAACTATATCTAAAAATTCCCGCTGTTTTCCGTTTTTAAATTGAATTCTATTCTCCATAACTGCGCAGCCATTATGACGAAAAACTTTAAAAACCCTTTTCTTCTGTTCATGATACCTAATATCACTTAAGATGAAAGTACCAAAGAAAACAAACAGATATTGCCCGTTCTGTAAAAAGAAAACAGAACAAAAAATAGATTTAGTTAGCACTGGTTTCAAGAGAGGAACTTTATCCTATGGTTCTTTAACTAGAGCCAGAGCTCGAGGAAAAGCTCGAGGAATCGGCAATTGGGGACGTTATTCCAAAAAAGCGATAAAAGCATGGAAAAGAAAAACAAAAACGTCTACAAGAAAAGTATTGATATATTTATGTCAAGAATGTAAAAAATCAAAACTAGCAAATCATTCACGACGAGTATCTAAAATAATTGTAGGAGAAAAATAAAATGGCAGCAGCAGAATCAAAAATAATCGCGCGAAGAAAAAAATTCCTTGAAGTAAAATTACCAATTCTTGAAACAAACATTGAAGTTATCGGAGAAAATAATAAAGAAGCAGAAAATAAAACAATAAAATTAGATTTAACCCGTTACCTTAAAGGAAAAAGCGTAGAAGGCGAATTTAGAGTTCATATAAGAGAAAATAAATTGGTTGCAGAACCTTTCAGAATAAAATTAATGTCTTATTTTATTAGACGTATGATAAGAAAAAGGATTAGTTACGTCGAAGATTCATTCAGTATACCATCACAAGAGAGTATGGTAATCATAAAACCATTTATAATTACACGAAAGCGGGTTTCTCGTGCAGTAAGAAAAACATTAAGAAACAAAGCAAAAAATTGGATAGAAGATTATATTGCTGAACGAAAAGATCAAGAAATTTTCTCTGATATATTGTCAAACAAAATGCAAAAACCATTATCTTTAATGTTGAAAAAAACATACCCTTTATCATTATGTGAGATAAGAGTATTAGAAATTGTGAGGCCATTACAACCAAACGAGATTCCAAAAATAAAACCAAAAGTTAAGGCTGAAGAAAAAACAGTAGTCGAGGCATTGGATCAATATGAAGAGGAAAAAGTAAAAGAAGCCGAAGAAGAAATTAAAAAGACACAAAAGAAAGCAGCAAAAAAAGCGAAAGAGATAACTGAAGAGAATCCACAAGAATCAGAATCTCAAGAAAAAAAACCAAAAATAAAAAAGAAAGTTGAAGAAGAAACAAAATAAGAGTAATATGATCCAACAAACATTAATTCTTATAAAACCCGATGGTGTCAAACGCGGATTAATCGGGGAAATTTTAAAACGTTTTGAACAAAGAGGATTAAAAATCATTGCTCTAAAAATGGTACAGCCAACAAAGAGTCTTGCAGGACAACATTACTCTGAATCGATAGCAGAAAAACATGGTCCTGCTGTTCGTAATTATTTGCTGGACTATGTTACCTCTGGTCCAATAATAGCTATAGCGGTGCAAGGGGCTGATGCCATAACGATTGTAAGAAAAATTGTCGGCTCGACTTATCCTGGAGAATCAGCAATAGGAACAATTAGAGGAGATTATGCACACGCAAGTAAAGAATATGCAAAGAAAAATAATCAAGGGCAAAACCTCGTTCACGCTTCGGAAAATGAAGAAGATGCAAAAAAAGAACTAGCTTTATGGTTCTCAATTGATGAAATTCATGATTACAAAAGATCAGATGAAGAATATATCCTCTAATGAAAGAAAAGGTGCATGGGCACAAACCTTTACCGGCAAACAATTTTGGCCATTAGATCCTCGCCCTGATGAAGTAAATCTTATAGACATCGCTCATTCATTAGCTCAACAGCCTCGATTCAATGGACACTCATTAAAATTTTATTCAATTGCACAACATTCAGTTTTAGTCTCAAAAATTGTCCACCCCTCTCAAGCTCTTCCTGCATTATTTCATGATGCGTCTGAAGCATATACTGGTGACATTATCAGCCCATCAAAAAAATTCCTTCCTCCAGAATTCAAGCAAATTGAAATAAAAATTGAGAATGTTATATTCAAAAAATTTAATATCGATCCGGAAACTGTAGATCATAAAGATATTAAAAAAGCCGACAAAATAATCTTAGTCACTTAAATGCGAGATGTTATGGAAAAACCTACTCAGAAATGGGATGAAGACGGCGTTTTTGAACCGCTTGCAGAAAAGATTATCCCGCTTTCACCAGAAGATGCAGAAAAATTATTTTTAGAACGATATGAAGAATTAAAAAATTCTTAAAATATTGTTTTTAATGTGTAAATTTAGTAATCATTGTACTTTAATCGATCTTAACTCACCTAATTCTTAAAAGCGAGTATGCAAGCTTTAATTAAATCTTGAATTACCAATTATAGAGATACGAAAACACTTTTAAACTCCTCTTTTCTCCCTACATCATGCCTGCATAGCTCAGTTGGTAGAGCGGCGGTTTTGTAAACCGTAGGTCGGGGGTTCGACTCCCTCTGCAGGCTTATTCTTAAAAAAAATTTATGTCCACGATCAGGTCACTAATATTTTTAAAACGATTATTTCTTATATGCTCATGCCTGCATAGCTCAGTTGGTAGAGCGTTTGTTTCGTAAACAAAAGGTCCTGGGTTCAATCCCCAGTGCAGGCTTATTATCCAGTATAAAAATTATTAAAAAGTAAATTTCCCTTAAAATTGAATGAGTATAGATAAAATTATAGAAGCAGCGAGAATTGAATTTCCACGACCATTAGAATTAAAAGAAATAAATGAACTGTTTGATTATATTTCAGCTAATCTTCCAGCAAATATATCAACAACAACAGAATGCTATATGAATAGATATTTGTCCGAAGAAAATAAAATAAAAAAAAGGGGGGGGCATTAAAAATATCGGGGAGAATAAATAATATAAAAACACATGATTTCGATGGTTTTGAAACAAAAACATATAAGAAAAACACTTCAAAAATAATTGCGCTGCAATTTCAGTTGACCCCTGGATGGAGTCTAGATGAATATCCGCAACATAGCAAAAATATATGGCAAGGCGTTAGAACACAAGTAGAAAATTATTTTGAATATAAAAAATCCTAATCCTCTTCCACGCCTTCAGCTTTCTTATCAATTAACAATATATTCGCAATTTCTTCCGGAACATTTACAATATCTCCTTTTTTGAATGGCCCTAATGCATTCCCCTCTAAATCCAAAAATTCATCGGTGTCTTCTACAAAAACAATCATCTTATTTCTTTTCTTTTCTTCTTCAATTCCTTTTAAAATCTCACTAATTCTTTTATCGCTTTTTTCCAATGAATTCATAATGCTATCAAAACACTCTTTTTCAACAGCCAGCATATTTTCAAAATCTCTCTTACTTATCCCAGTTTCAGCAGCCACAAAAGCCAATTCAAGAATTTTTTTCTTGCGGCGCAGCATTAATTCCTTAAAAATCGCGATAGAATTCTCAAACTGCTTTTTGGTCTTCACAATTGCCTCAAAAAAAAAGTCATCTTTTTTTTCGGCAATTTCTTTTTTATCTTTTAAATAGGCCCCTATTTCTTTAATAAAATTTTTTGGTATTGGCTGTAGTTGTTCGCTGTATCGCTCCTTGCGCAACGCTTCATATAATTCATTATATGTTATCATATTTCCTCCTTAACTTCAGATGAAACAGCAATTTCATGTATCAACTGATTTGGTATAGGATAATAAGAAAATTCAGATAATAAATTTTTTCCGAAAACAACACGAGAAAAACATTCCGCCGTCAATTTAGCATCTTCTAACGCAGTATGATGATTTCGTTTATCTTCCATACCGCATAACTCTAGAATATATTTCAAGCCCATCGCACTTTTATTATCTTCCAAAAGAAATTGCTTATTAATTTCAAAATATTTTAAAGATGCAAAACTATGCAAATCAAATGCTCGATGAGGCAAAATATTTTTGATAGAATATTTATTAAATTTAACACCTAAAAAAGCCAAATCAAATTGAGGGTTTTGGCAAATACAAGTTTTAATTGAAACAGAAGAAACCCAAGATAGAAAATGTTCCAATAATTGTTTCTGGCTCTGTTTTGAACTATCACGTAAATCCACTTCAGTTTTCCCTAAAACCCGTAACGCTCCTTCTTCAACCACATCTTCATCATCGATTCTTGCTTCCTCTCTGAATACATTTTCAGGATTTTCTAATTCAACAGCACCGATCTCAATAATCCCGCATTTTTCAGAATCCAATCCCGAACATTCTATATCGACTACGATCATTTTCTACCTCCATCGTAGGCGAGACTAAAATTTACAATTTTTGAATCTACTGCAATCATTTACCCTCCCTAAACCTATTTTTGTCATGTGTAATCTACATGCAAGAAAAATTTTTTCTTTATAATTATTGTTGTGCTATGAAAAAGCAAATATAAAACAAATATCAAACTAATAATAAAAAGAATAAGCAAAAACTTTATCGAACGGAATAAACCACTGTACCGCTTCCTCTTTAGATTTCTTTTCGAGTATTTTTCTAAATAATCGTATAGAATTACCATGAGCGGAAATAGCTATATTTTTCTTATCTTTTTTAATTAATTTTTCCAAATATTTGATAAAACTGCCAACTCGTTTTTCAACATCAGCGAATGATTCTCCTTGTAGAGGCCGCACATCATATCCTCGATGAATTATTTTAAATTCCTCCTCGCCTAAAATCTTCTCGACTTTCTTTCTATTCTCAACTGACAAATTTTCAATAGCATCTCCTTCCTTCAATAAATCATATTCCTTTCTTCCTATTTTTCGTATAAATTCCTTATGAGCAGTCCCATTCAACTTTCCATAATTCCTTTCTATAATTCTATTATCAGTAATAACTTTTTTACACTCAGGATGAAACTTTAATACTTCTTTCAAAGTATCTTGAGATCGAGACAGCCTAGTTTGAACTGCAATCTCAATTTTTTTACCTTGTAATTTTCTAGCAGTTAATTGCGCCTGTTTTTTTCCTAAAGCTGTAAGTTTAGAATCTTTCCAGCCCGTAAAGATATGCTTTTTATTAAAATCAGTCTGCCCATGCCTAAAAATATAAACAAAATATTCTTCCTTTTTCATATAGCTATAAATCAAAGAGATTATAAAAACTTTCACCAGGTAACTAGAAAGATAGTTTCACACGATGTTAAAACACGTTTCTTTTAAAAAAAATTATACACAATCATTAAAAACTCATTTTTCCTTACCAAAATATGTTTGGAAAACTCAAAGAAAAACTTAAATCGTGGTTTTCTTCATCGAAAAAAAAGATTGAGGAAGAATCAGAAGTAGTTGAGGCTCACGTAGAAAAACCAGAGAAAAAGAAAAAAGGAAAAAAAACGAAAAAAGAATCCTCAGAAAATATTTCTAAAGCCGACGAAATTATTGAACATGCAAAAAGTAAAGAATTAGAAGAAGTTCCGTTAGAATTTGTTCCAGGAAAGCAAAAATTTGAACCTAATTTAGAAAAATTACATCAAAAAGCAGATAAACTAATTGAAAAAGCAAAATCAGAACGCCATAATGAAATCCCGTTAAAAATCAATGCGACAGGAAAAAAGCTCGAAGTAGATTTAGAAAAAATTAAAGTAGAGGGCGAATTACTATCCAAAGAAATTGATAAAATTAAAAAAGAAGAAAAAGAATTTAAAGAAGCTGTTAAAAAAGTTAAAATTCCAGAACTAAAAGAAGCATCTCTCGAGCCAAAAAAATCATTTTTTTCTAAAATAAAATCCGCCTTTATCTATAAAATTTCTGAAAACGAATTTCAGGAAATTTTCGATGATTTAGAAATGCTCCTTTTAGAAAACAATGTTGCCTTGGAAGTAGTGGAAGATTTACGAGGAAAACTTGCAGAAAAATTAATCGGCAAAGAAATTAAAAGAAACGAATTGGAGAAAGAAATCAAACACGAATTAAAACGAGCCTTGCAGGAAATTATAATAGACCCGGATAACCCGTTAGAAATAATTAAAGCGGCTAAAAAACCATTTACAATTTTATTTTTTGGGATTAATGGTGCTGGAAAAACAACCTCGATTGCGAAAATCGCTTTTTTCCTTAAAAAATCAGGACATTCAATTGTTCTCGCGGCAGGTGATACATTTCGAGCAGCGTCGATTGAACAGTTAGAAGAGCATGCGAAAAAACTTGGCGTTCCACTAATAAAACATGCTTATGGTGCTGATCCAGCTGCAGTAGGATTCGATGCAATTAAATATGCTAAAAATCATAATATCGATGTAGTTCTCATTGATACAGCGGGAAGAATGCATACTAAAACTAATTTGATTGAAGAGATGAAAAAAATTGAGCGTGTAGTAAAACCTGATTTGAAAATTTTTGTTGCCGAATCAATAGCAGGCAATGATGCAACTGAACAAGCAAAAACATTTAATGAAGCTATAGAAATTGATGGAAGCATTTTAAGTAAAGCAGATATTGATGAGAAAGGCGGAACAATCCTCTCAGTCAGCCATGCAACAAAAAAACCCATTTTTTATTTAGGAACTGGACAAAACTACCACGACATTCAGTTATTCAATAAAGAGAAATTTATAGAAAGTTTAGGATTGTAAACTACCTTAAAAAA
>JAGVXM010000037.1 GCA_018303785.1 Candidatus Pacearchaeota archaeon | reverse complement strand
CGGAAGTTCCGTCGGAAATAATCTGAAATCAATTCAGATAACGACTAAATATAGGCATCAAATGATGAAGCAGGATAAGTCAAAAATATTTTGCAGGGTTTCAATTGAAGAGGCATGCAAGCTGCACAAAATAGAAATCATTATTTTGAAAGTGTTGAACGAACATGCGCATTTGACTGTTGATTGTCCTCGGACAATTTCACAATCCTATTTGATGTGGATAATCAAAGGATTGTCATCGTACATTCTCTTTTGATTATGTCCCGCATTAAGAAAGCGATATCCTGACGGACATTTCTGGACAGAAGGATATTTTTGCGATGGTGCATCACAGAATAATTTCAAATTACTAAGGACGCCGTCCTCCGCTCGCAAGCGGATTTTTTGCTGCAGCAAAAAACCTTTAGGGGACGGAGGATGTCACATTTTTTTGAAAGACTGTATTGTATTAATTTTTGATCATAACAATCTTTATAAAATATTATTCTCATTGATAATCATGGATGAGGTTGATTCAAGCATTTGGACCGAAAAATATCGGCCGAAGAACTTCGAAGACGTTGTTGGGCAGGATGAGATTATTAAAAAAGTCAGGAATTTGACAAAGTCATTAAATATTCCGCATATGCTTTTTGCCGGGCCTCCTGGAACGGGAAAGTCCACGCTTGCTTTAATTACTGTTCGAGAGCTTTTTGGAAAAACCTGGCGCGATAATTATCTAGAATTAAATGCCAGTGATGAACGAGGGATTGATGTTGTTCGACAAAAGGTCAAGGATTTTGCTCGAACGAAGGCGTTGGGAAATGTACCGTTCAAAATTATTTTTCTTGATGAGGCAGATGCATTGACGAGAGAAGCGCAGCAAGCATTGCGACGAACGATGGAAAATTATACCTCGACGTGTCGATTTATCATGTCCTGCAACTACAGCAGTAAAGTCATTGATCCGATTCAATCACGCTGTTTAATTTTTCGCTTCAAATTGTTAGAAAAAAAAGACATCGAGAAACGCGTAAAAATTATAGCTGAGCAGGAAAAATTAGATATCAACGATGACGCTATAGAGGTTTTGTATGAAGTGAGCGAGGGCGATTTTCGACGTGTTATAAATCTTTTGCAGGCAAGCTCTTCTATTTCTCCGTCGATAACTGCTGAGCTCATTAATACTCTGTCTTCAAGCGCACGACCTTCAGATATTAAAGTCGTTTTGGAATATTCTTTGAGCGGTGATTTTTTGAAGGCCAAGGATAAACTGCTTGATATTATGCTGCGGGAATCGATTGCTGGGACAGATATAATAAAATCAATTCAAAAAGAAATTTGGAACTTGAATATTGAACCAGATTTAAAGGTTAGGCTGACGGAAAAAACAGGCGAGATTGAATTTCGCATGGTTGAAGGCAGTGACGAATTTATTCAACTGGAGGCATTGCTTGCTTCGTTTGTTTTGGCCGGCATGGGAAAATGATAACAAAGACTGTTGATAAAATAGGAAATAGGGGACTACTTACCAGCGTTGATATCAATGAATTTACTATACAATTGGTTACACATGCATGGGGAACCCGCGGAAATTATTTTGGAGAGTGCTACAATTTCTTTGTTTGGATTAATGATGAATTGTGCGATTATTCTCGATTTTTAACTGAAGAAGAAGCACAAAAATATTTTTTAAAAAAAGTTATCCTATTATCAAAAAAAAAGATCCCTCAAAATGATTTATTTTTGCGGTCTTTTGAAACTCCTGGAAGATTAAGAGCAGAATGCCTTCCCAAGTCGTTAATAAAAAATAAAAATTATCCTTTTCTTAAAAGAGAATTACGCGATTTGGGAATTAATCGATGCACCTATTTAGGATCGACTGATTGTGTTACCAAAATCAGCGGTCTTGCAAAAGTAACTATAACTGCATTGTCTTACGATTCTCGTCCTGACATTGGCGATTATACGTTTGGAAAATATTTAGTATTGGATGTGCTTCATGGGAATTCAGATTGAATTTAATCCGGATTTATGCTTGAGAGCATTTGGAACTCAAGGTAGATTGCTGGAAGAATGTCTGCCTGAGAAACTTGAAAAAAAAGTGTATGCATTTGTGAAACGCGGATTACGAAATTTTTATCTTCTCGGAGAGATTCCTCTTCGAGAGACGAAAGGCAACGGAGAATTATCGCGGCCGATGGCTAGTGTTCTTATTCTTGAATACCGGCATAAGCTCGATAAAAAAAATAATCCGTTCACGAAAGGATTGTATAAAATAATTGAATCGTATGATGCAAATGATTCTCAGATTCATTTCGAAGGATTTGAAAAAACATGATTGAATGTGAAATTCGCGCATTTATTCCAGAGGAAAAATATAATGAGTTATTGGATTTTTTTGGAAAAAATGCAGAACTGGTAAAACAAGATGCTCAAGAAACCATTTATTTTGATTGCAAAGAAGATGTTCGCATTCAGCGAAATAATTTTCATTCAAAAATTTGGATGAAAAAGGGTTTATTGCATGACGATGCACGTGAAGAGATCGAAATTATCTGCAAAAGAGAAGACTTTGAAAATTTACAGAACATTTTTAGTGCGATTGGTTTGCAGATACACATTAAATGGCTGCGAAAGCGATTGGAATTCTTCTGGAAAGGATGTACAGTTTGTATTGACTTTACTAAAGGCTATGGATATATTATTGAACTTGAAAAATTAACGACTGAAGATGATAGAGAGAAAGCCGTTGATGAATTACGAGAAAAATTAAAAAGCTTGAATATTATTGAGACTAGTAAAGAAGTGTTTAATGAAAAATATGAGTATTATAAAGAAAATTGGAGAATGTTGTTATGAAATTATTTATTGTGTGCAGCAAGCATTTTTATGATCGGATTCCTCCTATAGAAGAGCGATTGTTAGATTTGGGACACGCTGTCACTTTACCTAATAGTTATGAGGATCCATTTTGTGAGGATCGAATGAAAGAATTAGGAAGCAGAGAACATCTCATGTTTAAACAATCGATGATGCGACTGCATGAACCAAAAATTAAATCTGTCGAAGGACTGCTTGTTTTAAACTTTAATAAAGGAGAAGAGAAAAATTATATTGGAGGAGCAACATTTATGGAAATTGTAAAAGCATGGGAACTCAATAAAAAAATATTCTTATACAATCCTATTCCTGAAAATATTTTCAGAGATGAGCTTTTGGGAACTAATCCTACACTTATTTATGGCGATTTAAATCAAATACATTAAATATGGAAAAAAAAATACCGCTCATTGAAAAATATCGAGTCGAACGATTTGACGATATTGTTGGACAAGATATCGCTGTGCAAGAAGTTAAGAATTTTTTCAAGACTTTTCCCCGGCAAAAGGCACTTATTTTTAATGGTCCTGTCGGGACGGGAAAAACGTCGATGGCAATTGCGTTAGCTCATGAGTACAATTACGAGCTTTTCGAACTTAATGCGAGCGATTTGAGAAATCGGGCAAGTTTGGACGAGGTGTTAAAACCGTCTCTTGAGCAAAGTTCATTATTCAAAAAAGGAAAAGTTATTTTGATGGATGAGGCAGATGGCATAACCACCACTGATCGAGGAGGATTGCCTGAATTAATTGCCCTGCTCTCAAAAACCCATTATCCAATTATTATTACTGCGAATGATATCTGGCATAAGAAATTTAGTTTGCTACGGCAGAAATGTAAGATTGTTAATTTCAAGGAATTATCCGAGTCTGATATTAAATTCATTTTAATAAAAGTTTTGCATGCTGAAAATAAGCGCATTTCTCTCGAGACTTTGACTCTCATTGCGAAACAATCTCGCGGAGATGTTCGCGCAGCGTTAAATGATTTGCAAAGCGTACTGGATATTGGCGAGGAATTATTTGCCCAGGAAATTTCAGAGCGTGAAAAGCAAGAAAGCATATTCAATATATTAAAAAAATTATTTCAAAGGCCGTTTGATTCCAACACGATTAAATTATTTGATTCCACGGGAATGGAATTAGATGAAGTTTTGCTGTGGGTTGAGGAAAATATTCCTGAGGCGTATCAGGGAGAGTTTATTGCACGGGCGTATGATGCATTGAGCAAAGCAGATATCTTTCGCGGTAGAATCTACAGGCAACAATACTGGCGTTTTTTGGTGTATGAAAATTTTTTTCTTAGTGCAGGAATATCCGCATCTTCAAAATTTAAGAATATAACTAAGTTTATTCAATACAAACGTCCGTCTCGAATTTTAAAAATCTTTTTGGCAAATCAAAAAAATCAGAGAAAAAAAGCTATAGTTGAGAAATATGCAAGGTTATGTCATGTTTCTAAACGTAAAGCTATGAAGGAAAGTTTTTTGCTTCCGTTTATACTTGAACAGATGGATCCTAAAACGAAAAAAAGTATGGATTTAGAGGATAAGGATGAAGAATTTTTGCAAGAAAAAAAAGCAGCGATTATTGTTGCTGCGGGGTTGAATCAGTTTAGATAAGTATTACAGGGTTCTCTTTTTATGATATTTATCAGCAATAGTTCTAATAATTTTTTTGCTTTCTCCCAGATAGTTCAGGGGATTGGTTATTTTACGAATAGTAGGTTCATCTAATCTTTTTCTTATCTCTTCATTTTGCAAGACTACATCAGTGAAAGGAATTTTATTTTCCCATGCATACGTTGCAAGCTCCCCCATTAAATCGTGTGCTTTACTTCTGGGCAAAGGATTAGAAACTTTCCGAGTATCAGTTATATACATCATAACTTGTTGAGAAGTAACAACTCCATAACTCCTCAGCACTCGTTCAATACTTCTTTCTTCCCTTAATTTTATCCAATAAGAAATATGTGCTAAACGTCTAATTCCATGATCTAAAAATTTAAATCCGTCTTCAAAATTAATTCTGGTATTTGCTGATCCACTTAGATTTCTTGCATACGGCATTTCACAATTCATCATTGCAGTAGTTAAATTTCCGACGAGATAATTTCGTACTGACATGAATTGCTCTTCACTATCAGGATTTCCATTTTTTGCATCTTTATGAGGCATTGCTGCAGATCCTTTTTGTTTTTTTGGCGATGTATTAATGAAAACATTCACATCATCACTTCTCCCCAACGCTATATAATTTGATAAATTATTCATGGTCTCAGCTAATCGAGACATAACATACACTACATCTGCCTCGAATTCTAATCCTGGAACTTGCGCAGGTGCGTCCATCCATCCGATTCCTAAGTCTTTGCAGTATTCTTCTTGCAGTTTTATTCCATCAATATCTAACGCCGTTGCTGAATGATGATTTCCCGTTGCATCAGCCCATTTTCCAATAAGAGAATGATCATAGACAAATTTTAAAAAATTCAAACCTGATTGCAGCATTTCTGCATAATGAGAAAAAGCTCTTCCTGCTACACTGGGCAATGCATCGTACAAATGAGTTAGGTCCATATAAGGAATGTCCTCCCATTCTAAAGATTTTTCAATAATAATATCTCTTACATTTTCTGTTGAATCTGCGATAACTTCTAATGATTGCTTTAATTGCAATGCCTTTGCTGTTTGTGTTGTATCTCCACTTGTTCTTGCTTTATTTTGGTGAGGGCGAGCAGCAGCAGCTAGAATTTCTTCGAATGCCTTATTCAATCCAATGATATCATGTCCTGTTTTTTCTTCGTATTCTCTTATCTTTGCAGGTTTAACATAGGTTAAATTTGCTTTCGATTCTATTTCTTCTGCTTCAGTTGGTGGCACAATATCTGGATGCAACCGCGATAATGTTCGTGATGCTTGTCCTTGAGATTTTAAACCATATTCATAGGTTTTTTCAGCATCCCAAATGTCAACCGTTTCTTTGGTTCCATATCTTCCTGCTGCAAGTGTTGCAGGATCTATTTTGTAATCTTCAGGAAATCTTTCCTTTGGTTTTGTTTTTTCCATATACTTTGTATTATTTTTTATTTTTTATTTCTTTCTTTATTTTTTTACTATTGCCATTCAGTGCTATATTCTTATCAAAAATATTTAAAAAGCAGTTTATCTTTAGCATATCATGAATCTTAAACGCGCATTAGGAATCGGTCTTCTAACGTATGTTCTTGCATTTGTCATCGGCATCGTTATTATGTTTTTATTTCAGGTTGATTCCAGCGATCCTTTTTCAATTCCTCCGTACATTTTGTATATTAATATTGGCATTACTATAATTTTAGCGGCTTTTTTTACGTTGTGGTATTTACGAGGCAAAAAAATAAAGCCAAGTGTGAAAGAAGGATTTTTGTTTGGAATAACTCTTATCATTATTGGGACGGTAATCGATGTCATTTTATTTAGCATTGGCGCTTTATTATCTGATGTGCCGATGAGCTTATTGGATTATTATTCCAATCCGGTGTTTTGGATTTCCTTATTGTTATTTTTAGCGACGACTACTCTGGTGGGTTGGATTGCTGGCAGAAGACAATAAAAATCATATAAATTTTTATAAACTCTTTATCAAGATATTTTCTTATGAAACTTATAGTAAACGAGTTGGGGACATCTCTCTCTAAAAAGACAAAATCCTCGGCTCTTCCATATTCAGAAAATAGGGATTAAGGAATGCAACATTGATATAATTTAATTTTCATTAAACCTTTCGAGAATTTTGCTAATTATTTATCACTTTCTAATTTTTCAATAGATCCAAATTTTCCTGACGTTAATTGTTTTTCGCCTTGAAATTCTCCAACAAATCCATTTTTGATTTTGATTTTATCACCATCTTTGAAACGAGTGACATCATCGTTCCATAGCGTTAATTTAATCGATCCCGACTCGTCTTGGAGCATTGCGTTTGCGACTGTCAACTGTTTGCCGAATTTGTTAAAAGAACGAGTTTCTCCAATATTCAAAATAGTTCCTTCGACTTCGACGTTGTCTTGTTTGATTGTTAATTCTGCAATATTCATTTGTTATAAAAAATTTGCAGGTTTAAATAGCTTTGGATGATTAAAAATCTTCATAAAATTCTTTCAAAAAGGATTTAAATATGATTGTGCATATATTACGAATGAAGGCATTATCCATAAAACAACCATTTGCTGAATTAATACTCCAGGGAAAAAAGAAAATTGAATTAAGAAAATGGAATACTCATTTTAGGGGAAAATTTTTAATTCACTCTCCCAAGAATCCTGATACCAATGCTCTGAAACAATTTGGATTTGTAGTAAAAGACAGAAATTTTTCCCAAAAAATTTCTGCTTTTCCTAATAAGTCAAGGAGCACGTGGAGAAATATCAGCGTCCTTGACTATAAAGAACTTCCCTGCGGGTTAATTGTTGGCAGCGCTATTTTAAAAGATGTTAAAAAATATAAAAATGAAAAAGAACATAGAAAAGATAAAGAACTTCATCTTGCCTCTTCGTATTGGGGTAATTATGGATTTATTTTAGAGAATGCTCACAGAATAAAACCAATTCCTGCAAAAGGAAAACTTAACTTTTGGAATTTTAACTATTCTCCTTCGATTATTCAAAACAACAAATATTAAATATTGCTGAATTTTTAATAAGATATTATGCCATACAACAAAAATCCAAGATTTTTGAGCATGTCATTTTAACGAGTTAAAGAGAAAAATGCCATACGATATTGTTATAGGGCGAGATAAAGAAGACAAAAAAAAATTTGGTGATCGTGGATTGATTTACGTTGGGAAGGGATATGTAAAAATGGGAAATTATACTTCTCTTTCTAACAAACTTTGGATGGATGTTGTGCGAAGTCATGTTATTCTCATTGCAGGAAAACGAGGTTCTGGAAAATCTTATAGTATTGGCGTTATTGCCGAAGAAATGTCAAAACTTCCAGATGAAGTTAAGGAAAATATTGCACCATTAATATTTGATACGATGGGAATTTTTTGGACGATGAAATTCAAAAACGACAAAGAACTTCAAATTTTGGATGACTGGGAATTGAAGCCAGAAAATTTACCCATAAATGTTTGGGTTCCTCGAGGCTATTACAAGGAATTTGAAGAAAGGAAAATTCCGGTAGATCATATGTTTGCATTGGCGCCAAACGAATTAGGTATTGAAGATTGGCTTTCAATTTTTGAATTAGAAATGATTAATCCTGTTTCAATTTTGTTACAAAAAGTTATGACTCGATTGTCAGGTTTTTATGATTTGGATATGATTATTATTGAGATTGAAAAAGATAATGAATCTGAGTCTTTAATTAAAAAATCCGCTATATCTTTATTTGAAGCTGCGAAATCTTGGCGCGTTTTTTCAGAGAAAGGCGAGGAGCCAACTAAAATTACAGATTTGATTGTAGCTGGAAGGACGAGTGTTCTTGATTTGTCAATGTATTCTTCAATTTCTTCTTTTAATGTCCGCGCACTTATCATTGGATTAATTTGTAAGAAATTATTTACTCAGCGTATTTTGTCGAGGAAGAAAGAAGAAATTGAGTCAATTTATTATGGAGTTGAACAGAGAGAAGAAAAAAAAGAAACTCCTTTAGTCTGGCTTTTTTTAGATGAGGCACATGAGTTTCTTCCGATGCATGGGCAGACTCCTGCAACAAATGCTCTTGTACAATTATTACGAGAAGGAAGACAGCCTGGAATTTCTATGGTACTAGCAACACAACAGCCGGGAGTAATTCATAGAGATGTGATGACGCAAAGCGACATTGTTATCGCTCATCGATTGACTAATAAAAATGATATTGATGCATTAAACGAAATAATGCAAACATATCTTCTCGAAAATATTCAGAAATCTATGAGAGAACTTCCTGATTTGAAAGGTTCGGGCATAATTTTGGATGATAATTCAGAACGACTATATCCTATTCGAATTCGTCCACGACTGACGTGGCATGGTGGCGAGGCGCCGAAAGCTTTGACATGCCAGAAGGAAATATTTGTATGAGCCGGCTTATTGAAAAACTGATTGCATTTGCTGAAAATGAAAAAGCAATTATTGCACTTACAAAAGGTACTGATCCGGAAGATTATTCCGCACCATCTGAAGTTTATTATTTTCTTGTTACTTCTCCCTATGATGCGAAACGATCAGATAGAATAACGAGCCTTGAGTTGCAATTAGTGCAAGAAGAGAGATTATCAGGCTACTTTAATGGAATGGCCTAACGTTGACATTTTACGTTATCCTTTTCTTGGTGAAGTTTTATGGATGAAGAATTAAATTTGTATGTAATAGGATTGTTGATTAGTAATAAGAATTAGGAGAAAAATCAGAAAGCATCTTTGACTATTTGGTATAAATTTGAATTACCACTTCCTACTTTAACTGAAACGCCGTTTTCTTTTAAATGAGATACATACTCTCTTACTGCTGACTCAACTGTTTTATCCATATTTTCAATCATTTTTTTTCTTAGATTTTCTTCTCCCTTTAAATAAGAGCATCGAAGGTCGGGTAATGGACCGATTGCGATATTAAGATATGCTTGGCCACCTCTCTTCGTCACATGATCAGGAGATTTTCTTTCACACAGATCAAAGCTAACTATTCCTTTTCGTTCATTTTCGTTAAATATTTCTTTTATATTATCAGGATATTTCATGAGGACATCTGAAACGACTATGTCTGGAAATTGGTTCGTGGTTGTCTTTCGCGCATTTAGACATGATTTAAAAACATGACTGAGATGTTCATCTTTTATTCTTGATGCAATACCTGAAGAAATACCTTCTCTATAGATTGTTTCACATCGCTCATGAGGCTGCGTTTCTTTATCAAGAAATAGATTAGAGTCATATAATTCTGTTGGTAAAAATTGAAGGTGTGTTCGTAGAAGATTTTCAAAATCAGAGAAAGGTCTATCTGTATCATAGATCATTCGAATATATGGATGAAATGTGAATGTCATTTTATTACCATTTTATAGTAATACTATATTTAAATGTTTCCATTCAGAAACCATAGCCATATTTTTCTAGATCAATCTTGTTATTTTTTATTTCCACCCCCTCTTCTTTCAGCATTTTTATTTTCTTTTTTAGACCATGAGCATAGCCTCCTAATTTTCCGCTGCTGTTTATGACTCGATGGCACGGAATTTTTGGTGCGTATGGATTTCGGTTCATTGCATTGCCTACTGCACGATATGCTTTAGAATGCAATTGATGGGCAATTGCTTTATAGGTTGTTACCTTGCCTTTAGGAATTTTTTTGAGAAGTTCATAACATTTATCATTGAATATCATAGTGATAGCCAAAAGCTAGATTCAAAAATAATTTTTGTGATGACTGCGAGCGCAAAAAAAATGTAGGCTATTCGTAATTTAGAAAATTTTTTGTTAACAATATTAGACAAAGCTTTTAGTGAATGGAGGTAATCTTCGATTAAAGATTCATCACAGGATTTTTGTGAAAAATCTTTCATTGTTTTCTGAATATTCATATCCATAATATCTTTATAATATTGAATTGAAAACTTACCAGATTTTTTTGAAATTCTTGGATAAAGCGTTGATAAGGAGAATGCTCCTGCAATTGAAAATAAAATTAACACTGTCATGACTTGCCATACTGGAATAATGTCTTTGGAAACAAAAAAATTGAAAAACAAGGAGAGAATGACTCCAATTAGCACAAGGATAATATTTGCCTTAGTATCTGCCATTTGAATTGTTCTTTGCAATTCTGCGATACTTGACGCTAATGATCTTTGTAATAGATTTACCTCGGTTTTCATAATCTAAAAAAACGAAGTGGATATTTAAAATTATCTTTGTGTATATTTTGTGTTATTGATTAAACATTCGTGTGCAAGCATTAATTCTTGAGCGATGTATGTGAGATGATTATTTTCACAAAGATTTCTTTTCACAATTTCTTTAATTATCTTGTCAGGGTTTTTTCCACGGAATTCTATAGTCATTCTATGTTCATTATCGACGAAACCGCAACATATAAGATTATTTTCGATTTTTACAAGAAAATAGCCGTTCGGGTCCTGCGTCCAAGGAAATTGTTTTTCATCAGTATATACAATTTCTCTTTTTTTAATAATTTGGATTTCTTCTGTGGGACATTTCATGATTTTTACTGTTTTTTCAAGTATTTTAATTTTGTTATGCTACAAGAATTTCAATTCGATAACGAAATTTGTACGGGGCAATATCTCCAGATTTTTTTATGTCTTTTATAATTAATTTTTTTTTGTTTTGTATTGCCTCTTCTTCTAATTGACGAATCATTTTTGGTAAATCTGACTCTTTTGAAAATCCTTGATAAAAAATCTTGGTGCCTTTCTTTGCACAACTTAAAGCTTGTTTTAAAAAAGTAGTTTTTAGATTTGGTCTGACCATAATAATCACATCAAATTTTTCTTTTGGCATCTTCTTTTTAACATCTCCCTGAATAATCTCTATTTTATCTTCGGGAATTTTATTTAATGAACGATTTATTTTTGCATAGTCATTGCAAGCACGACTGATTTCTATCGTTGTGATTTTTTTTGGTTTTGCTTTTTTGTAAATAACCGTTGGATAGCACCCTATTCCTGAAAACATAATCAACACTTTATCCGATTTTTTTATTTTTTCTGCGAGATCTTTTCTATCATTAACTTGTCGTGGAGAAAAATAACAAGTTTCAACATTTAATTTAAAGATGCAATTGTTTTCTTTGTGAAAAGTTTCCAAGGTTTTTTCACCAGCAATATATTTTGTTTTAAATGTCCTTAATCTGCCTTTAATTTCTGTTGCTTTTTCAACCACAGTATTTATCGACGGCTTTTTGAGAAGCTCTTCTGCTTGCTGCAATTTTTGCTGTTTTGTTTTTCCTTCTCCTTTTATAATTGCAATACTACCGATAATATCATAGGAAGCCATGATAACCTAAATCGATCATTCTTTTTAAATTTTGAGTGATAAATAATCATGGAATAACTTAAAATAAATGGTTTCAGCAGACTCATTTTTTATTAACGATATAACTAATATTAACTTAATTTCAAGAGATTCCATTTAGGTAATGATGTGCAATAGTTGTGAAAAGTGGACAAATAAATTAGATTTATTAGAAATAAAAATATGAGAACATTTTTAAATAATTAATTATTCAATTAAATAAGGGGATGTTATGAATAAAGCTATTGGTTATTTGCTTGCAGGTGTTGGATTAATTGGTATGGGATTGACTTCTGCTTTTGGGCAGCGATTAGTTCCTGCACTTTCTGTTGTTCCGAAGAATTTTATTCTTATTCCTTCACTCATATTAACCGGAGTAGGTATTGTTATTATGATTATAACTTCTAAAGGTGGTTCTGGAAAAATTCAGCAGGCTGCAAAAGAAGTTCCTATTTATCAGGGCGAAGGTAAAAAGAGAAAAATAGTTGGTTATCGAGTTGAAGAGAAATAGTTTTTTTATAAATTCTAATAAAATTAAGGAGACCAACTCCCATTTCTTCTAAGTTCTCGTTCAAGTGCTTTCAATCTAGAACGTGCACGTCCTGTAATAGGAGTTAATCGAGACAAATCTTGATATTCTACTTGGAGTCGTCCAATACGTGCGTCTTCAACGCCTTGTCTCCATCTTTCTAATCCTGCTAAACCAAAATATCCTTGAATAGTTCTATCAAATAATATGTTCATTAAAATAAAAAAGAATCCTAGAAAATATATCCAATTTGCAGCACCGAGATCTTCATACGGTCTTAATCCCCACATCATTAAAAATACAACTAAATAAATCCCCCACGCAAGTCTTCTTCCAGTTGGATTTTTTATTGAATTATGCACGAAATAAAAATAAACAAATACTGGAATAAATATTGCAACTGCAGCGGCGAATACTCCATACGGCAATAGGACAGCATTTATGATTTCATTTGGTCTTAAATAACGAACTGAGAAAATTGCAAACACTATTGTTACTACAAAAAGAACTGCGCGATTTTCGAAAAGTTCGATGTTACTAAGGACACTGTGCACAATCGCAAAAATCATAAAGAATAATAGAACTTTTGCAAACAAGAATTCATTCGGGACATCGTGTCCGAAAACTGGTCCGAAAATAGATGCTCCAGCGTCCGCTAGTCCTTGGATAAAATTTTCAGCACTATAAAAGTATTGGAAATTGGATTGTCCTAAGATTAAGGGAATTAATAAAAGTAATAATAATCCTATATATACTCTTTTCATACGAACAATAGAAAATAGAAGTTTAAAAGCTTTATTCAACTTACTCTTCAAGTTTTTTTCGTAGACCTTCAAAATTTTCTTTGAGATTTTTAATATTATTCTGATATTCTGATTGTGCTTTTGAAAGTTCTTTCGATTTCTCTGATTCTAATTTTGATAATTCAGAACTCTGTGTTGATGAAAATGGAACTAGTGCTCCTTTATCATTGCGAACCCATGCTTCGAGCGTTTTATCATCATAGCCTATAAACAAATCTTCATTTTCTTTTTGTGCTGTAATCCCGTCGATTTCAGTATAGAAAATATTTGTCGGAGTTTTTTCTTTTTCTGTTGGGCTAATAAATGATGCAACGCCGTAACTGATTCCTGCAGTAGCTAAACCAATTGCTGTGTATAGGCTATATTTTAGTGCTTTATTCATTTTTCTCCTCATATGCTTTAATATCTGATTTATATCTTTCATTCGCCTTTATAATATTTTTCATGTGTTCTGAATTGCTTTCTGGAACTTTTATTTCTTCTGGAGTTTGTTTTTTAACATCCCATTTCCATGCTTCTTTTGTCCGTTTTTCAGCAGCAGCATATGCATTGTTATTTCTGTCATTCGCTTCTTTTATTTTTGCTTCAAAACTCTCTGAAATTATTGTTTTTTGTGAATTGTATGCTTCTGTTGCATTTGCTTCTACTTCTTTCTCAAATTCTGATAAACTTTTTCCGGTATTATTTTCTCTAATAAAATGATAGAAATTAGGTTCCGCAACTAAGCTGGTGTATTCTCTTAAATCTAAAGTTTTTTCTCTAATCGATTTTGTTCCTAATATTGGCTTATTAAAAGCATTATAAGCTATTAATCCAGCTAATCCGCCGATGACCATTGTTCCTACAACTATATCAAATCTAAAATTAGTGTACCATGACTCTCGAGGTTGAGTAGCTGTTGGAGTAGGAGGTGTTGGAGGTTGTTGATGTACATAATCTCCTGTACTTGTTGCTGGTTCAGCTACAGGTTCAGTAGCAGGCTCATTTCCGATATATGTCGGTTCTTCTCGTGATTTAGATGTGTCAGAAGTAGGAATATTATCTGTTAATTCATACTTAGGATTATATTCAGTTTTGTCCTCTTGAGGACCGTGTGTTTCGTCTGGATTAAAATTTGTATTCATTTTTATTGTAGTAATTTTAAAGTAGTTATTTTTAAGCAGTAGGGTATTTAAATATTTCTAATATTGTAAAATATCTTTTTGAATATAATAATTTATTATTTTGAATTATTTTGAGAAATGTTTATAAAGATTATTTTCATAAACAATTTATGAAAAAGGTGTTGGGATTATTCGTAGTCATATTTTTAGTTATATCTTCTATACCTTTTGTTTTGGTGCAGGAGGAAATTGTTCCTGGAGTTCAGGAGAATTTATTACCTCCGCCGGCTGATGGCAGTGGAGCACGGACGAATTTTGACGTTCTCGCAGAAAAAATTGGTGCCGTTAATATAGATTTTAATAATCTTGCATTACAAGTTAATTTTTCTAGAATATTATTAGGAATTTTGTTATGGATGGTTTTGTTTTCTGTTTTTAAATCTATGAATATTTTTGATCAACAACATAGATCTGCTCTGTGGAGCGGATTCGCCGCTTTAATTGTTACTATTTTGGCTTTTATTTATTTACCTCCTCAATTATTAAGCGCGATTGGGGTCGAATATGGTGCCTTAGGAGCAACAGTATTGACGGTCATTCCTTTTGCAATTGCAATTTATTTTACCGTTTGGGTTTCACCTAATTTAGCTGTTGCACGAGCTATTTGGTTAGTGTTTTTTCTTTATTATATTGTTATTTTGCTTAATCAACCTGCTGTTAGTTCCAACTTTGATATAGCTAGCGGGAATACTTGGTTTTTTATTATTGCCTGTGCTGCTTCATTGATTTTATTTATTTTTATGGGACCTATAAGGGCAATATGGTGGCAACAACATGTACAAAGTGTTGAAGAAAGAATTAATAGAAATATTGGTGAATTTGGATTAGGATTACGAGCAGGAAGAAATGTTGGTAGGGAAGCACAGAGAAGCTAATTTTCAAAAATACTTAAAAACCCTTATCTCTTATCTTTCTCATGATACATTTCAAAAGAGGATTATTTTTAGCATTTTTTTTATTTGGCTTAATTTTTGTTTTTGCGCAGGAAGAATTGCCCCCGACGAATGTTCCTGGATCTGATCTTTTAGGAGAGGTTAATTCTGAAACTGGAAGACCTGCAAATTTAGAAAAGTTTCAGGAATTTGGTGATCATTATGTTAATCAGGAACAGAATAAAACTTTTCTTTATCAAGAGTGGACGAATTTATTAGCGAATAATCCTGTTATGGGACCAATTCTATTTTATACTGATCAGTTTTTTTCTTTCTTTGATCCGTTGTGGAAAGTTATTTTTGGTTTTGAATTTTCATGGAGTTGGGCCTTTTTCGTTGGATTATTTTTGTGGTTTGGCGTCGCTTTTGTTATATATTTTCCGGCGAAAGAAATGCTGCATAACAAGCTCTTTGGTTTCGTGACCGGGTTTATTGTTGCAACGATAACGGGATTTTATGATGTATTATCAACGGCAATAACTTT
>JAGVXM010000053.1 GCA_018303785.1 Candidatus Pacearchaeota archaeon | reverse complement strand
ACAATTAGAGCAAAGATATATTATGCAAACCATACCATTTTTGTTTTTAATTGCCGTATATCCTTCAGTATTTTTTGAAAATCTGTTAAAAAATAAATTCAAGGACAAAGCATTTTTTATTATTCTCTTGATTTTTTTCATCCTTTTAATACCTAACTTAATTTTCGGAAAAAATTTGATGGTGTCAAAAATTTCATCGTATCAAGAAATCAAGATGGCAGGAGAGTGGATAAAAGCAAATTCAAATCCTGAAGATATTATTGTCGGAGGATCATTGCCCCAGCTAACATATTATTCTGGAAATGAAAAAAACAGGTGAAGCTGAATTAGAAAAATTCATTGCTGAAAAACGTCCAAGATATTATTCTATTTCAATAATTGAACGTGATGAAGAATGGACATATAATTTCCCGCAGAAACATCAAGACCTACTAATCCCCGTGCAAGTCTATCAACAGAATAATCAGCCAGTGTTAGTGATTTACCAATTTAATTATAATAATGTTACCTCGCTAAATTTAAATACTAATCAAGTAGAAATTCCTAAGGTAAATCGATCTAATAAAACCGGAAGTAATAACTCTATTTAGAATTATACTCACACAAATATGTATGAGTTACCGTAAAAATATTATCTTTCTTTATCATTTTAAAATTTTTTTTTAATAGATTATAAATTTCTTTATACTTTGTTATATGCTCATCCGGAATTTCTTTTTTCCCAACTAGTTTTCTAACTTTTCGAGAAATCCAATTTTCCGTCGGGATAGAAACAATAATGTAAAAATGATTAGTTAATTTTTTAAAACTATCAATAATTCTTTGAACCTCTTCTTTAGGTATATGCTCAAAAACATCTAAAGCAAAAATTTTATTTGGCTTAAGAATTTTATAATCTTTAATAAAAGTTTTTTGTGGATTAATATCATAACCATAAATCTTATAATTTTTCAATTTTCTTTCTAACCAACCTCCCCCGCACCCAAAATCTAAAATAATATCTTCTTTACGTAATGATGCTAATGTAATTGCTCGATTTATTTTGTAATTAAAGTAGGTTCGCACTAACCAATTTTTACTTTCATAGGTATTTTCTAATCGATTGTCTTCCATTTTTTCTTATCCCGTTAAAATGGAATGGCTTGAAAATCTTAAATTTTCATTGTCTTCCATTTTTTCTTATCCCGTTAAAATGGAATGGCTTGAAAATCTTAAATTTTCATTGTCTTTCATTTTTTCTTATCCCGTTAAAATGGAATGGCTTGAAAATCTTAAATTTTCATTGTCTTTCATTTTATTACCTCATTCTGTTTTCAATCTCTCATCAATAAGTTGTTTATATAATTTGTGTAAGTCTTCAGCTTTCAAATTTTTAGCGCTACCTTCTTTTTTTATGATATAGAATGCTTTCATATCTTTATGTTTTCCGTCGTAGCCATGCATACCTTTAACAGGTTTCCTGCTCCAAAAATTAGGAAAAAATAAAACTCCTGTTTTGGCTAAAAAAACTAAATCGCCAAATTTTTTATTCGCATGAATTATTTTTCCATCCTTGAATGGAAGTTTATCTTTTATTGCCTTAATTTCTGCAGGCGTTCCCCAATATCGCGCAATGTCTGAATCGATAAAACAATTATTGGTTCGAGGAACAGAAACGATTTTGTTAACATCAACCATCCCATGATCAGAAAATAAAATGTCAAAATCCATTTTAGATAAATCTGCATCTATCTCTCTAACAGCCATTTTTATTTTATTGTCTTTCGTTCCAACTGCATGGCCTAAGTTATCTAATTCTCCAAAATATTGAAAGTGTACATTCTCATTTTTTGCCGCATGCCGTTTAACACATATTTCAAATGTGTGCAATTTATCAATAGGTATATTTCCGGTTTTGAATAATTCATATCCTTTAAACCAGCGAGGTAAGTTTACTAATACGTTAATACAAAATCTTCCAAAACCTCCAAAATGTTTCAACCAAGAAAAATATTTCAAATAATGAAGTGAACTTTTTCCGTCGGTTTTGCAAAAGACTGCAATATTTTCTGATTTTCCATTGAATAGTATATCAACACCGCTCCAATGTCCAATGCCCATGTCTAATTCTCCGTGTTGATATTTTTCAGTAAGTGATTTAAGATATGGCGCATATTGCAAATATTCCGGTTTAAATGCATCAATCATTATCACCTTAATCTTCCGAAGTTTCATTCATTAAGAACCAAAAGTTAATTTATAAGATTATGCACAATATATCAAATAATAAATAATTGTCTATCATAAAAAAACTTATAAAGCATCTAGACAAAAAATATCTATGAAAGATTTAAAATATGAAAAAGAGAAAGCAAAAGAGATGTTAAAACTTATTGAAGAATATAATTTAAGCAAGGATAAAAAATCAGCGAATCAAAAACTTAATGTATTGTCAAACGAACTATATTATAAAAAAAGAGAGGTGTTGTCACAAGCAATGATTGATGTTTCATTAGCTATACATTCTTTTACAACTGCTGCAATGTCCGGAGGACATTATCAACCATTAGACGAATTTATTCCCGATTTGCAGGGAATAATGATGAGTTAGTTTTCTTAGTTTTTACTTTTGAAAGTGCAATTATTCCAAAAGCAATGAATATAGTCATGACGAGAACAGCAATTCTATAGCGATAACTACCTAAAAAAAATAATTGAGAAACAACTAATCCCCACACAATAGGGCCAATAAACGACGAAGCTCTCTCTGCCAGACCAAAATAGGCGAATGCCAAGTTATGTTTTCCAGCAGGAGCAATTTCAGACATCAGTGAACGAGATACGGTCCAGCTTGCTCCAAACCAAAATCCCATCAATGTTGTCGCAATAATAAATAACGTAAAATTATTAATGAGTCCAAGAAATGGCAGCAAAAAAATCCATCCTAATAAAATAACCATTAAACTTTTTTTATGTCCAACGTTATCTGCAATATGTCCTGAAATAATTCCCCCAAGTGCAGAGGTAACTAAAATGCTCAAAAGGATATAAGTTTTTATTGTATCAGGAACTTCCCACACGCGCTCCATGAAAATAGGATAATTATTCGCAACCGTTAAAATAGCATCGTTAAACAAAAAATAAGCAATAAGAAAAAAGAAAACATTAGAGACAGCGAATAATAATTTCGTTTCAGTAAACGTTTTTTTGATTCCGTCTTTAATGTTTAGTTTTCCTGATTCTTTTCTTGGTTCGTTGAAAAAAATAAGCATCGGTAAAGAAAAAATAAAAAATGCTAGTACCGAAGGCAATAACGTTTCAGCGCGGGGAGAAGATCCAAAAAAATACCATAAGCCCGTCGAGAATGGCAAAGCAAGTAATAAGCCCGTAATCTGCCCAAGATAATTCGCACTGATTCCCAGGCCAGAAATCAATCCTCTTTTTTCTGGTTTGCATATGTCGGTAATAAGCGGTGTATAAAAAGTAAAAGACAGCAAATAAAAATATAATCCCAGAGTAAAAAAGATAAGTGCATAAACACTTTGATTAGAAAGAGCAAAAAATGCGCACAGTCCATAAAAAAATGCCGTTAAGACAGTCGTAAATCGTAAACCAGTAATTCTCCTCAGATGTGTATCAATAATTGTTCCGGTAATAGGGACCGTAAAAAATAAAGCAAGTGCAGAAAGAGTAAAGGTTAGATTAAAATAAATATCAGAAATGCCTTGATCAACAACTATCCATTGCGCAAAATACAAATTATATATTAATAAAAATGAGCGTTAAATATCTTTGTTGATATGACTTCAATTTTAAAATCTACAGGATATACGAATGAATAATTTAAAAATTTTCTATTTATTTGATAGAATTAAAATAAACCTCCTAGAAATACACATTGCAAGTTGTCCCTTTTTTTAAAGCTTTATTGGAGAATACAGAAGAAAAATAATTGCTTTAGAATTCATGATGCTGAATAGAGCTCTGGAAGCTCCGAATAAATGATCATTTCCATTTTTGTCACAATATAGTGCAAAATTAAAATTCGATGAACATTGTTATGAACCGGTAAAAAAATTGAAGCCATCATAAATAAATTTTAAACTAATAAATAGAAGCGTAATAAGTACAATTTTTCTAAATTTATTTTGAGGAATTTTATTGACTATCTTTTTCCCAGTAAGAGAGCTTGCAAAAGCCACGACAAAAAGCAACGGAACATAATAAAAATGAGAAGTGAGGAAACCCTTTCCAAAATAAATGGGAATTCTTGTCATATCAACTGCAAGAGCAATTACTGCTATAGTTGCAATATAAACTTCTTTTTTTAATTTATAAGAATGTAAAAAAGCTCCTCGTAAAGCTCCAGCAGTGCCAATCAGTCCTGCAGAAAATCCAGAAATAGCCCCTCCAATAAGGGCATTATTTACCGTCGGTTTAATGCTAAAATTAGGTGTATATAACGACACAATTGAGAAAACAAGTAAAAATATTCCTAAGAACAATCTAAAAAGGTCTTGCGAAAGATTCATAACTAAGAGAGCTCCAAAAAGCGCTAAGATAACACTGGGAATTCCAAAAAGTAAAAATAATCTTTTATCGATACTATGGTGAAAAAAAGTTATCCGTCCTATAGTGCTGAAAAAATGGAAAAGAGCTACTAATAATAAAGCTGTTTGAAAGTCAAAAAAAAATAAACTAATCGGCAAGAGAATTGAGGATATGCCAAAACCAGCAATAGTTCCAATAACACCTGCAAAAAAAGCAGCAATGAAAAAGAGTATATCTTGCATCTCTACGTGGCTTTTCCAACACTCATTTTCGCGACAGCAACACCTGCCTTGACAAACGCATTAAACTGCTTCAAATTTCTTACTTCCAATAATTTCTTCACCATAATTCTTGGTCTGAAATAATATTCTCTATATGCCCTCTGTTGCATTTCCATCATCAATTTGAATTTGCTTTCACCATATTCGAACAACGGTTCATTAAATGCATTGAAATCTTCCCACTTTTGAGAAAATATCCTTCCTTCACGCGCAATTTTTTCATACAAAGGAGAACCAGGAACTGGCGTATACACTTGGAATTGCGCAATATTC
>JAGVXM010000036.1 GCA_018303785.1 Candidatus Pacearchaeota archaeon | reverse complement strand
ACAATTTTATACTAACATGAAATTTAATCATAATGATATTAGCTATGCATTCTTGCCGAATTGCGGTTCTGCTGAAAAAGCCCGGATGAAAGAGGCATTTCAGGAAGTAAGTTTGCGTATTACAAAGATCTCATTTCGAGAAGTTTCCTCGCAGGGAGATATCACGATTAGTTGTACTGAAAAAAGTGAAAATATTCAAGAGGATTTTTTTGTTGCTGGTGAGGGCGGTGCTAAAGAGATCATACCGACGGGCAGATACAATATAATCAATCAAGGAATAATCTATTTGTATGATAATCCAAAAAAAAGAACAGTAAAATGTGATTATCCAAATATTGAAGTGCATGAGCTCATGCATGTCTTTGGCTTTGACCATTCTGAAAATAAAGACAGCTTGATGTATCCTGTTTTAGATACTTGTGATCAAACTTTAGATGAATCTATTGCAAAAGATCTTAACGAATTGTATTCTCATAAAAACGCCGCTGACTTATATTTTGAAAATGTATATGTTGTTAAAAAAGGTCGTTATCTTGATTTTAACGTAACTATTAAAAATTCTGGTGCGGTGAATTCCGATTATACTGAGTTGCATGTTTTGGATAACGGCGAGATTATAGAATCTTATGATATAGAGCCTATAAAATATGGCGGAGGTTTATTTCTTCAAATAAATAATCTTCGCTTAGAGCGCCGAAATCCATCTTCAATACAATTTGTAATTGATATGGAAACTGTTGTTGATGAAATTGATGAGGACAATAATGTCGCAATCGTCAAGATAGCTATCTAGTTTTCCATTTCATCAGCTTGCTGCTCTGACTCATCTTCCTTTTTGTTTTCGTCTTCACTCCATTCGGTCTCTTTCATCTCGTCGCCTTTCTTCATTTTTTTCATGTCGTGTTTCATAGAAAGATTATCTAAGAAATTCTTTTAAAGATATGCGGTATTTTGTTGACGATTATTTTTAATCTAAACCTTCATAACCTTTTCCTTGGGTGTTACTTTGTGCTGAAGATTTTGATAATAATACATCATCAATTCTCAATATCATAGTAGCGACTTCCGTTGCCGAGGATATTGCTTGTTTTTTTGTTCTCATTGGTTCGATAATTCCTTGTTCTAATACATTTTCTATTTTATTCGTAAAGATATTTATTCCGGCATATTTTTCTCCGTTATCATGCCGCGCTTTTAGTTCTGTTAGGATATCTATTGGGTCTAAGCCTGCGTTTTCTGCTAATGTTGCAGGAATAAATTCCAAGGCATGAGCAAATTCTTGTACTGCAAGTTGTTCTCTTCCTGAAAGTGAGTTTGAAAAATCTCTTAATTTTTTTGATAATTCAATTTCAATTGCTCCTGCACCTGCGACAATTTTCTTGTCTTTGATAACTGCGGCAACATCTCCTAATCCGTCTTTTATTGCTCTTTCTACTTCATCCATCACATGCTCGCTGCTTCCGTGGATTAAAATCGTTAATGCCTTGGGGTTTTCACAGCCTTTTACATAGGTCATTGCTTCGTCTCCATGTTTTATTTCTTCTACTGCTTCTGCTTTTCCTAATTCTTGCGTTGATAAATCATTAAGATTACTCACGATTTTTCCGCCAGTTGCTCGGGCTAAATTTTCTAATTCTGATTTAGCAACTCGACGACAGGCATATATTTTTTCTTTTGCCAAATAATAAGAAATCACATCGTCAATTCCTTTTTGGCAAAAAATAACATTTGCGCCAGAAGACTTGATTTGATGAACCATTTTTCTTAACAACAATTCTTCCCGATCCATATATTCTTGTAACTGATCTGGAGAAGAAATAGAAATTTTTGCCTGTTCGATATTTTTAATTTCTAAAGATTCGGATAATAAAGCTATTTTTGCCTGTGAAACTTTGGACGGCATTTCAATTGATACTCGTTCTTTGTCGATGACAATTCCTTTAATCAGCTCAGTTGTTTCTATGCTGCTGCTTTTTTCTTTTACAATTTTTATATTTGCAATATCTATTGATCCATTTTCTTCTATTTGCTGTATGGCATTTACAATTATTTCTGCAAATTTTTCTTTGACTATTTCTGCACCCTTCCCGGTCATGGCCGTTGTGACTATGTTATTTAATAAAAAATCTTTATCGTTTTCATTAATGTCAATGCTCAATTCTAGAAGAAACTCTTTAGCTTTTTCCGCTGCAATATTGTAGCCTTTGGTAATAATTGTGGGGTGGATTTTCATGTCTAATAATTTTTCTGCGTTTTCTAATAATTTACCGGCAAGCATTACTGCTGTTGTTGTGCCATCACCAACTTCTTTTTCTTGGGTTTTGGAAATTTCCACCATCATTTTTGCTGCAGGGTGTTCAATTTCCATTTTCTCTAATATGGTTACCCCGTCATTAGTAATTGTTATATCGCCTACAGCATCAACTAACATCTTATCCATGCCCTTTGGACCTAAAGTTGTTTTAACTGCATCTGCAACTAATTTTGCTGCTAATATATTATTACGTTGTGCATCTTTTCCCAACATTCTTTCTGTATTCTCTGGCAAGATGTAAATTGGTTGTTTGTAATTCATGTGCTTTTTAACTTTGTTTATTTTTTAAACATAATAGGTCAGTAACAATATTACCTTATCATATATTTTTTATTATGTGTTTTTACATATATGTTTCTATGTTGCCATTTGAAAATATTTATATATTCTCCTTTTTTATTAGAATAGTTAAAGAAGGGGACAATGGCAGAGAAAGATAAAGTTTTTAAAACAAAGATAAAGCATACTGGAATTTTTAATTTTAAGGATTTCTACGAATTTTTGTATGATTATTTTCTTAACGAGAATTACGATATTTTTGAAGATAAATATATTGAAAAATTAAAGGGGGAATCTAAGGATGTTGAAGTTAAGTGGACGGCTACCAAAGAGGTTACGGATTATTTCAAGTATGAGGTAACATTAAGCTGGCTAATTTTAGGGATGAAAAAAGTTAAAGTGAAAAAAGATGGAAAAGAAATATACATGGATACTGCGACGATGGATATGCGATTTGATGCTAATTTAGTAAAAGATTATGAGCATCGCTGGGAAAATCACCCGTTCTGGAAATTTCTACGGGGCATGTATGATCGATATATTATTAAAACAAGGACTGAAGAAATAGAAATGAAAATATTTCAGGAAGTAAATGAGATAGTTGCTCAGGCAAAATCTTTTTTAGCAATCGAAGGGCAACGTTCATAACATGTTGATTTGGCAACAATTATTAATTTTACATTCTATTAATTACTATGGCTGAGAAAGATAAAGTATTCAAGGGTAAACTGAAGCAAACTGGAATTGTTAGCTACAAAGATATCTATGAATATATGTATCATATGTTTATGGATGATGGATACGATGTTATTGAAACACGATATAGTGAGGTCAACAGGGGCGATTCTAAGAATGTAGAAATCATGTGGACTATGTCCAAAACAATATCAAGCTATTTTAAATTTCAAATATCTCTTTTTTTTCTAGTTGCTGGATTAAAAAAAGTAACTATAAAAAAAGATGGGCAAGATGTTCAAGCTGAATCAGCGACGATAGAAATGGATTTTACAGGAACTTTAACCAAAGATTATAATAATGAATGGGAGAGTGGGATTATGAAAATTTTAAGAGATATTTATGACAAGTATATTATTAAGAATAGAATTGAAGATTATGAAAGCAAATTGAATGATGATGTTCAGGAATTTTTGGCCCAAATTAAAGCTTTTATGACATTGGAAGGCCAACATAATTTTTAATGAGTAACTTTTCAATTACATCTATTTTTTCTATCATACCCATTTTTGAATCAATAAATTTATATATCAAATTTGATAAAATAAACCATGAAAAGAATGGTTTTACCGGTGATTTTGGTACTCATTTGCTTATCACTTGTTTTTGTATCTGCAATCAATTTGGAATTATACAGCAAACCGGTGCAGAATAGCGTTATTGTTGATATAAATGAACCTGCATTATTTACGCTGCATGTAAAAAGTTTAGGTGAAGCAGATGTGTTTGAATTATATTCTCTTGTCGGTATTGATATTACCCCAAAGCAATTTAGTTTAGGTGCTGGAGAGAGCAAAGATATTTCGATTAGTGTTATGCCTCAAGATTTCTTACGTTCAAAAGAGGATATACCTATTACATTCGTCTATAAAATCAAAGACTCAAAAGGAAATATTATCGAGCAATCTTTGTCTATAAATATTATTGGCTTGGATTCTTCTTTCACTATTCAGCCTGAAAGCATAAATCCAAAATCAGAGTCAATTACAGTTACTATGAAAAATAATTTGAATTATGAGTTTAAAGATATGAAAGTTGTGATGGAATCTGCTTTCTTTGATTATAAAGATACTTTTACTTTAGCTCCTAAAGAAGTGAAAAGTATTGTTATCCCATTAGATAAAGAAAAAACGAGCAAACTTCAGGCAGGAAATTATTTGATGGATACTGAAATTAATTATAAAAATAAAAGGACGATGATTCAAAATCAAATGAATTTTGTTGAGCAGGAAGATATTGAAACTGTTGAAACAAATTCCGGAGTAATTATCCGCAAGGCTGAAATCAGTAAAAAAAATATTGGCAACATAAAAAAATCTGTTTCTGTTACGGTTGAGAGGAATTTAGTTTCTTATTTATTTACGACGATAAATCAGGATCCTTCTAGATCAGAATTTAATGGATTGAATCGCGTGTATATTTGGGAGAAAGACTTATCTCCTGGTGAAGAATTAAACGTGCGTGCGACAACTAATTGGTTATACCCGTTAATAATTTTATTATTAATTGTTTCCGGAGGAGTTCTTATCAGGAAATCTTTATACACAGATGTAATATTGCGTAAAAAAGTAAGTTTTATCAAAACAAAGGGCGGAGAATTTGCACTCAAAATTTCTATAGTAGTAAAAGCAAAACGGTTTATTGAACGAATTAAAATAACTGATCGATTACCGCATATTGTGGAATTATACGATAAATTTGGGGCGGTAAAACCGGATGTTGTTGATCGAAAGAATAAGAGATTAGAATGGAACATTGAAGCAATGAATGAGAGTGAGTCTCGTATTTTTTCTTATATTATTTTTTCTAAAATAGGCGTTGTTGGAACATTTGAATTGCCGAACGCATACGCAGTTTACGAGCGTGAGGGTGAATTGAAAGAAGTTTTTTCTAACAAGAGCTATTATGTAAACGAACCAAAAAAAGATGGCGTCAAAAAATAAATATTTTTTGGTAATTCTACCATTAATTATTTTAGGACTATTTATTCTATGGATTTTATATCCTTATGTGCAACCTAAAAAATCTGAGGTGCCAGAGGTTATTGAATTGAGTCCTGATAAATTAGTTATGAATAAGGAAATGTATGAGAATAAACAGGTTATAATGTTAAATGCATATATTCCGAGCGAGGCATTTATTTACGTTAATGAAGGGGATTTAGAAGAAAGAATTTTTATCGATCCCCCTAATAAAGAATATTGCCGAAATTTTAATTTAATTGGGACATTGCAAAGAGATGTAGTTAAGCAATGGGTTTTTTATATAGAGGAAGCTGAGTGTCTAGAATAGGATATTAAAGTATTTTAATTTAGAGTTTAATACACTTTTTTTGAGGTTAAGACTTAAACATTTCATATTTTAATCCAGTCGCTTATTGAAGCGAAGTTTCAGAAATAAATTTCTGACTCATTCACCTTTTTTTTGAGGTGAAGATTTAAAAATATCTTATTTCTCTTCTAAGTAACCCCCGGTCGTATAACGGTTATTACAGGTGGCTGTAGACCACTTAAAGCAAGTTCGACTCTTGCCCGGGGGATGCAGTCATTGGTCAAGAGTCGAAGAGAACCGATGATTATCTCTGTGCAAGATGTCGTAGAGATTTCAAACAGTGATAGTTTGTTCGACCGAGCAATTTCATTTTGACAAAAGAAAAATAATAACAAAATGGGATTGCGAGATTGCCCCCCGGGATGTTTTGATATTGCTTTAGCAATAACAATCATTCTTTGTGCAATAGTTGATAGGATTCTCGAAATCTAGGAGTAACAGAAGTACTTGGATTACCATGTATCAAGTATAATGACAATAAAAGATTTAGAATTTTTTGATTATATTCAGGCTTCACATTTAATTTATACTGGCCAAATGAATATTCCGTTGTTCTTGACTAAAAAGTAATATTATTTTTTCAAAACCTCTAAATTAACAACTGTATGTCCTGGCATTTTGGGCTTGACTTTTCTGAAAAATTCTCTAACTTTTGGAATGTTTTCATCTCCATTGAAATAAATTGAAAAAATACTTTTGCCTTTTTTTACCGTTGCTGCTCGGCCTTCAGGGCTTCCGAAAGATTTCTGCATTCCTGTTTGGACTCTTTCTCCTTTACTTCCACCAGAGAAGATTCTATTATTTCTTAAAATATTATGGGGGTAGACATTACATCTCATAAAGAAGTTAGTTGCTAAACCATCTGCTAAATCTTTTAGTAAAGATTGTCTCATTGCTTCGAGGGCAAGATCTCGCACTTGAACGTTTTCCATAACTACCAATGATAAAATATATTTGTATTTTCCTTGTTCATAGCCTTTATAATCACCCATATTAAATTTGACAACTTTTTGCGGCGGTATCATTTTAATATAACTTTTCTGCGTTATCTTCGATTTTCGTGTATAGACGACTGGCTTTCTTTTTGAGTATGCGGATGCTTTTCGTACTGGCATATTAATAGTCTCCTTTATTTAATGAATATGAATTCATAGAATTGGAATTTTTTAAATCATATGAAATTAACGATTCTAAATTTCCACTTTTGTAGGATTTTATTTCTTTATGATTAAGACAATATTCTGGCTCTGAGGAATAACATTCACACATTTTATTTTACCTCAACCGGTTCGTTTCTTGCTTGACCTGGTAATCCCTTTTGAAATATAGCGCGAACTAATCCTTTATTTCCATGTGCACTTGAAATTTTTCCCACAATTTTTTTTCCTGCAGGACTTGTCCAAGTAACTTCTTTTCCGACGTATTTTGATGCTTCTTCACGTGATTTTGCATTTACGTCGAGAATGAAATGTCTTTCATGGATTGTTTTTAATCCCCTTCTGAATTGAACTACTTTTCCGGCTGCCATTGTATGTAAAATATTAGTATGCAGAAATAAAGGAGGTTTTTAAAGGTTTTGCGAGGTTGACTTGAACATTTTCTTCTAAAGGAAAATCTTTCTATTTTTATACCTAAATTAATGAATGATGAACTTAATATCCTCATTTAATTCCTTCAAAGTTTTTTCCAATAATTGTTTATCAAATTTACCATATTTAATGCTATAATCGTAAAATAACAGAGTAATATTTTCACATCCTCTTTTGAAGTTGATTCTCCCTCCTCCTTGAATAGAATAAGTTAGTTCAGTTCCTTGCAATTCTGCAGCAAATCGATTAACAATATCCTTATGGTAAACCTCTTGTAATTTGCTTACTCGAATATAACCTCGCCCCTGAATTTCGAAAAGAACGAATTTTTCATTTTTTATAGAGTTAGTAGACTCAAAAAAATCATCAAGCTGTTTTATTTCATTCATTTTCTAAAAAACAATTTTTAGTATATATCATTTTCTGTTATACCCGAACAAGAATAACATAATTTTCAACAGATTTATATACAAGTTTGTATTATATATTTTATAAGGTCTTTGAATAAAAGAAACTAATAGTTGTAATTTTCTAAAATTTTTGTACAGAAAGATTTATAAAGCTAATTTTGGATAGATATACTATCGCATTGTTAAAGGTCTTAAATCTCTTTAATATACATTTCAAAATGCATATCCTCCAGCCCAAACACATCAAATTAAAACAAGAAGAAGTTGATAAACTACTTATTGATCTGAATATTTCTACTGGACAATTACCTAAAATCAAAATTACCGACACTGCATTACCTGAAGGATGCAATATGGGTGACATCTTCAAAATCGAACGGAAAGTTGATGGCAAGACAACTTTTTATTATAGGGTTGTTGCAGTTTAAATTAAACATTTAATCATGAAATTAGACAAATCGCAATTAAAAGAAGAACATTTACTTGTTAAGAAATATTTGGAAACTCATAGTTTGATCGAGTCAAATATTGTTAGTTTTAATAATTTTATTAATCACCGAATGCAGGAGATTATTTCTGAACTTAATGATACGCTTCCTGCTGAAGATATTGAAATAAAATTGGGTAAAATAAAGGTTGGAAGACCTCAAATTGTTGAGGCAGATGGAAGTTCTCATTTAATTACGCCAACTGAAGCACGTATTCGAAGTTTAACGTATTCTGCGCCGGTGCATGTTGAAATAACAATCAAACAAGCTGGACAAATTGAGAGTCATGAAATCGAAATTGGTCAGATTCCGGTTATTGTAAAAAGCGAATCATGTAATCTTTCTGGAATGAGTCAAAAAGAATTAATTGATGAATATATAGATCCTCAAGATCCTGGCGGATATTTTATTATTAATGGTAATGAAAGAGTTATCGTTATGGCAGAGGATTTAGCAGAAAATCAGCCTTTTATTGAAAAAGCAAAAAATTCGATCATGCTTAGATTATTTTCTAAAAGAGGCAGCTATAGAATTCCAATATCTCTAACTGAAACTAATGAAGGAATTGTTGAGGTAAGCTTTTCACGATTTAGAAATATTCCGGTAATTGTTATATTGAAAGCTTTAGGATTAACGAGGGAAAGTGATATTGCAAAATATATCGGTAAAGAGAATGACAGTTTAATTGTTAATTTATACGAATTTGCGGCGATAAAAAATGAAGAAGATGCAATGATGGCTATTGCTGAAAAGACTGCGCTGCAAGGTAATAAAAAGGAAATTTTAGACAGAGTTAAGCAAAGAATTGATTCTTATTTATTACCTCATATTGGATTGAAGAAAGATCATCGAATTGAGAAAGCAATTACTTTATGCAAGTTTATCAAGCAATTTTTCATTGCTAAAGAAAATCCTGCAAACTTAACTGATAAAGATCATTACGCAAATAAACGAGTTAGAATGTCCGGAGATTTACTTGCAGATTTATTCAGAATTAATATCAATATTTTAGTAAGAGATATTCAACATTCTTTACAGAAAATTCAGAAAAGGAAAAAGTTTTATTCAATTAAGACTATTGCTAAATCTACTTTGTTTACACATCGAATTGAATCTGCGATAGCTACGGGAAATTGGATCGGTGAGAGAACTGGTGTTACACAAAATATGGATAAAACCAATTATTTGGCAATTATATCTCAACTACAGAGAGTATCTTCGATGCTTCCTGGCGAACAAGAGAATTTCCTTGCACGAACTTTACATCCTACTCATTATGGTCGTTTTTGTCCAGTTGAAACTCCTGAAGGAACTGAAATAGGCTTACGAAAAAATCTTGCTATACTCGCAAAAATTTCTACTCGTCCTGGAATGGATGAAGAAAAAACTTTGAGAATATTAAAAGAACTTGGTTTGAAAAAAGAATCTGGAAAAGATATTTTTTTCAACGGACGATTTGTTGGATATGTAGACAGCCTTGATGATTTTGTCAGAAAAATTAAAGAGAAACGAAGAAGTTTGGAATTTCCAATTGAACTTAGTGTTAGACATGAAAAGAATTTTGATAATGTACTTCTATCGACGGAAATTGGAAGAGTAATGCGACCTTTAATTATTATTGAAAATGGCGTTTCAAAATTGACTGAAGAACATATGGATTTGTTGCGACAAGGAATTATGAAATGGGACGATTTGATGAAAAACGGTATTACCGAATATTTAGATGCAGCTGAAGAAGAAAATGCGTTAGTCGCGTTGACTGAACAGGAAATTACTGATCAACATACTCATCTTGAAATGGATAAAATAGATTTGCTTGGAGTTGTTACGAGCTTGGTTCCTTATGCGAATTATGACCAGTCCAGCCGATTGAACAGAGGAAGTAAAACCCAGAAGCAGGCTTTGGGATTATATGCTGCAAATTTTTTATGCAGAGTAGATACTGACGTAAATATATTGCATTATCCACAAACTCCTTTAGTACGAAGTTTTATTTATGATACTTTGAATGTTCATCCTGCAGGACAGAATTTGATTGTTGCTGTTATGACTTATGATGGTTATAACATGGAAGACGCTTTAATTTTAAATAAGGGTTCTGTTGATCGAGGATTAGCACGAAGTACTTACTATCGCCCTTATTCTTCGGTAGAATTGAATTATGCAGGGGGATTAAAGGATCAAATATGTATTCCGGAAAAAGATGTTTCTGGATTTAGAACAGAGGAAAGTTATCGATTCTTGGAAGATGATGGAATTGTTTATCCTGAAGCTAAATTAGAATCTGGTGAAGTTGTTATCGGAAAAACATCTCCTCCTAAATTCTTATCTGAAGTTAGAGAGATTTCGATTAAAACAAGAAAGGAAGCGAGTTCAGTTATAAGACAAGAAGAAGAGGGAATTGTTGATTTGGTTTTCATCACTGAAGATGGTCAGGGTAATAAAATTGTTAAAGTAAAATCTCGAGATCCGAGAATTCCTGAACCTGGTGATAAATTTGCAACTTCGCACGGACAGAAAGGAGTTATCGGAGCAATTATTCCTGAAAATGATATTCCATTCACTTCACGAGGAATTAAACCTGATATAATTTTTAATCCTCACTCTATTCCAAGCAGAATGACTGTAGGTTATTTGATTGAATTACTTGCAGGTAAAGTTGGATCATTAAGTGGCAAAATTATCGACGGTACTGGATTCTCAGGACAGAAAATTGAAGACTTAGAACATCAAATGAAAGAATTAGGATTTAGAGAAGACGGAAAGGAAACAGTTTACAATCCGATAACAGGGAGGATGATGCAATTGAAAATTTATTTCGGTAACATGTATTATTTGAAATTGAAGTATATGGTTGGCAATAAAATGCATGCGCGTGCTTCAGGAAAAGTTACTTTATTAACGAGACAGCCAATTGAAGGAAGAGCTAAAGGTGGAGCATTACGATTAGGAGAAATGGAGCAACAGGCATTAGTCGCTCATGGAGCTTCTTTATTATTGAAAGAAAGATATGATTCCGACAAAGTTATTTTACACATCTGCACGAATTGTGGATCTGTTGCCATTGAGGATAGTGTTCGTGGAAAAATTCAGTGTTCATTGTGTGGTAGTCAAGATACCGAACCAATTGATATGTCTTATGCATTCAAATTACTCGTCGATGAAATTCAATCATTGCATATCAAAACTAAATTTAATTTGAAGAATAAATACGAATAATGGCAAAAGCAATCCGAAAACAAGTTGAAAGTTTACAATTTACACTTTTAAGTCCTGAAGAAATCAAGAAAATTGCAAAAGCAAAAATAGTGACTCCTGAATTGTACGACGTGGATGGTTATCCTGTTGATGGCGGTTTAATGGATTTGCGATTAGGAGCGATTGATCCTGGAGTAAGATGTAGAACGTGCGGTGGAAGATTGAAAGAATGTTTAGGGCACCCTGGAAGTATTGAGTTAGCTCGACCGGTTTTCCATATTAAATATATTCCTGTTGTTGAATTATTCTTGAGATGTTATTGTACTGAGTGTAATAAATTAATGGTTAAAGAAAAAGATATGAGAAAATACAAAACAATAAAAGATAGATTGAAGCGTGCAAAGGATGCAAAAAAATGTCCATATTGTTTAGCTAATCAGGAAAAAATTAAATTGCAAAAACCTGCTACGTTTAAAATTGGTAAAAGAAGATTATTCCCGACGGAAATTAGAGAAATGTTAGCGAGAATTCCTGATGAAGAGGCAAAGCTTGCCGGTATCGATCCAAAAATATTTAGACCTGAATGGTCTGTGTTAACTTTATTATTAGTTCCTTCTGTAACTGTGCGACCTTCTATAACTTTAGAATCTGGAGAACGAAGCGAGGATGATTTGACACATAAGCTTTCAGATATTATTCGAGCAAATCAGCGATTATGGGAAAATTTGAATGCAGGAGCTCCCGAAGTTATTATCGAAGATTTGTGGGATTTATTGCAGTATCATATTACAACTTTTTTCGACAATTCAATTGCTAAAATTCCGCCTGCTCGACATAGAAGTGGACAGCCGTTGAAAACTATAACTGAAAGAATTAAGGGTAAAGAAGGAAGAATCCGACATAATTTGGCAGGAAAACGAGTTAATTTCTCCTCGAGAACAGTTATTTCTCCTGATCCAGCATTGAAAATTAATGAAATTGGAGTTCCGTTTGAAATTGCAAAAATATTAACAGTTAATGAGAAAGTTACGACGACTAATCTAGAAAAACTTAAAAAAATAATATTAATTGAAACTTATCCTACTGCAAATTATATTATTCGACCTGATGGCAGACGAAAAAGAATTACTTTGGATTTGAAAAAAGAAATTTTGGAAGAATTAAAACCTGGATATGTTGTCGAACGACAATTAGTTGATGGAGATATTGTATTATTCAACAGACATCCTTCGTTGCATAAAGCTTCTTTAATGTCTCATTTTGTTAAAGTTCTTCCGTATAGAACTTTTAGAATTCATCCAGCTACAGCGCCTCCATACAATGCAGATTTTGACGGAGATGAGATGAATATCCATGTTCCACAAACTGAAGAAGCACGAGCTGAAGCAAAAGTTTTGATGAATGTGAATAATAATTTAATGTCTTGTAAGGATAATAGTAATTTAATGGGTAATATTGTTGACGCTGTTACCGGAAATTTCTTGTTAAGTAAAGATACTATTTCACGTGCAGATGCTTCACAGCTTTTGTTTAGTATAGGTATTATTAAAGAAAATTTGAAACAAAGATTAACTGGAACAGAGCTTATCTCTGAAATCTTGCCGAAGATCGATTATAAAGCTAAAACTAAAACTGGAGATTCATTTTCTATAAAGAATGGTAAGATTGAAAGTGGCTTAGTTGATGAAATGGTTTTTGGCGTCGAATCTGGTAATTTATTAAAAGAAATCGATAAGCAATTGGGTCGGGATAAAGCCGTAGACATTTTAGAAAAATCTTTTAGAATAGGTACAAAATATTTGTCTAATCATGGATTTACTATTTCATTGGAAGATTTGAATGTTAATGACAAAGTTCGAAAATCTACAGATGAAATTATTAAAGAAGCTGAAGATAAGACGCAGGAAATTATTGATAAGTTCTATGACGGTTCTTTAGAAATTATTCCGGGAAAAACATCTGAAGAAACTCGTGAGATCAAAATATTGCAGACATTAAATGGAATCAGAACAAAAATTGGAAAAATTGTTAGTAAAGAAGTTGACAAAAATAATCCGATCAGTATTATGATGGATTCTGGTTCTGGTGGAAGTGTCTTGAATATTACCCAGATGGCATGTTGTGTTGGACAACAAGCATTGTGGGCAAAACGTATTGGTATTGGATTTAGTAATCGAACATTATCATTCTTCAAAGAACATGATTTATCGCCGAGGGCAAAAGGATTTATTTATAGTTCTTTTATCACCGGATTAAAACCTTACGAATTTTTCTTTGGAGCTATTACTGGAAGAGACGCTTTAATGGATACTGCATTACGTACACCTAAATCCGGTTATCTATATCGACGATTAGCAAATGCTTTACAGGATATTCGTGTTGAATATGATAAAACCGTTCGTGATGGATCTGGTAGAATAATTCAATTCCGTTATGGAGAGGATGGAAAAGATGTTGCTGAATTACATAGAGATAAGGATATTTCTCCGGGAGAGGCAATTGGAATTGTTACTGCTCAATCATTTGGAGAACCGTCGACACAGATGGCATTAAACGTATTCCACTTCGCTGGAGTTGCAGAGATGCAGGTTACCTCGGGTCTACCTCGTTTGATTGAAATATTTGATGCTCGACGAACACCTTCTACGCCAGAAATGGAAATCTTCCTCAAAAAAGAATATAACGATGAAAAAAATGCGAGAGTTTTAGCTGAAAAAATTAAAGAAATAAGATTAAAGGATATTGTTAAAGAAATTAAAATTAATTTTTCTGATAAAAAAATTGAAGCAACTGTTGATAATGAAGCAGTACGTCGAATTCACACGACTGTTGAAACTATTGTTAAGAAATTAAATGAAGGCGGAAAAAAATGTAAAGTTTCCGGCAATATCATAATTTTTGATGCGCACAATTTAGATTTCAAGGAAATTTATAAATTAAAAGAAAAAATGAAAGATACACAGATTTCTGGAATTAAAGGAGTTTCACAAATTCTTGTCGTTAATAGAGACGGCGATTATATAATTTTAACAGCAGGAACAAATCTGAAAGAAATTATCAAATTTAAGGAAGTTGAAGTTCCTCGAACAATCAGCAACGATATTCATGAAGTTGAAGAAGTGTTTGGCGTTGAAGTCGCACGAGCTACGGTTATTAGAGAAATTGAGAAAGTTACCAATTCGCAAGGTTTGAATATTGATCGACGACATTCACAGTTAATTGCTGATGCGATGACTTCAGATGGAAATGTTCGAGGAATAACAAGAATGGGAATTATTTCGCAAAAATCTTCTATATTGGCAAGAGCAAGTTTCGAGACACCAATTAAGCAATTTGTAAATGCAACATTGAAGGATAATAAAGATGAATTGAATTCAGTTATTGAGAACATAATCTTAAATCAACCTGTTCCAGTTGGAACTGGACTTCCTGGATTAATGGTTGAAGTTACTGGTGCTTTAGTAGATCATAAACAAAAGAAAGATAAAAGTGTAGAGTATTTAACTCGAGGAACAAAAGACACTTCTTCACATACGAATGAACCGATTTAGTCTGATTGATTATTGTTCGTTTTTGTGATATAAATCCAGAAAAATAAGTTTGCTTTCTTGGGGAATAAACGCATACGACAGTCTAAAAGATCCCGCGTAAACTTCTCGAGTTCCTCGTCTATCATATCACATGGGCTTTCCAATTTCAGGGATATCGATGATTTTCTGAATCAGTTTTTTAATATGTTCTTTGAAGGCGTTATCTTTAATTTTAGAAGTCTTTTTAAGAAATTCAGATTTTCTTTCAACAATTAACATTTTTCCAGCTCTTTTAAAAATTCATCCACTGGCTGAGAAATAAATTCTCCTCTTTCATACTCTTTCCATGCTTCTTCAGTTCTGAGAGCAAATTCCATATCTTCTTTCATTTTCTCAAATTCCTTTCGTAATTGCTCAGTCTTATTATTCAAGTCATCTAATGAGACTTGTGTCATAATTCAACTACATAAAAGAAGTTTATAAGATTTTCTTTGATCTTTTGAATTCATGAATATAGAAATATTTTTATAGACTCATTATTAAGGATTCAGATGGTTGATTTAACTCCCAATTATTCCGAGAAAATATTACATATTGGATTAAGAAATCCTTCTAAAAGAATTGGGAATGATGAAGAAAATGGTTTGATTTATAATCCTACTTGTATCTATTCAAAAAAAATGAACTTTCTGAAAGAATTTATGAAGATTTTTTTGCTGCTGGAAGTGAAGTAATAGTTTTTCCTGTACGAACTGAACAAGGACCGGTAGAACTTGTTAAAATGTTAACAAAAGATTTTAATGTTTATCATAACCTCTTAATTGGAGGTATTGTTGCTCTTTTTAGAGCTACGCCAGAACAAGCTGTGAGGATAATGCAAGATTTGAAAGAGAATCCTGAAAGACATTTTGTTTCTGAAGAAAAGAAAATTTTTGGTGATAAAACCTACGTCTTTTAATGAGTTTTTTTCGAGAAATTAAAAAACCTTAAATATCTTCATTATTTAGTGTTATAATGAATTTGGATTTGAAAAGAGAGTATTGGATTTTTTCTTATCATCTTAACTACGTTTGCTGTTATTGTCGCCTATTTTTTATTATTTTTTACAATAGAATGTAATGATGGGGATTGTTATCAAAGTGCATTGGCTCGATGCCGTAAAGTATTTTATATACGAGAAGATGCGAGTGCAATCTGGCATTATAAAATCATAGGAAAAAGTTCTACTGGTTGTTTAGTTGAAGTTTCTTTGTTAAACTTAAAGAAAGGAACCATTGAGTTAGAAACTTTGCAGGATAAAACTATGGTCTGCGATGTTTATAGATCAAATCAAGAATTACCAGAGAAAGATTTTGCTCGATGTTCAGGACAACTTCGAGAAGAAATACAAGAAATTATTATCCAGCGAATGCATAATTATCTTATACAGAATATTGAAGAGATTAATGAAGAGTTCGCGAAGATTTAATTTTTGTCGGGATATTTTTATTTGAATTCTTTTATTTTCTTTTTGGTATCTAGAAAGATATATGTTGCATGGCTTAACGTCGATAGTGCAATTGCTGATAATCCTGCATAGGCTATATAATCATTATCCATATTTGCTCCTGTGTTCGTAATAACTGCTCCGGAAATAATACCGACCAATGTTGCATAACCATACACTTTATCTTTTCGTGCTCGTTCTATCAATTCATCTTTTAAATTGTCTGACATTTTATTTTAAGAATTCTCTTCGGACATAATCCTCTAATTTCGTTGTATTAAAATGGTCAACTAGATATGTTCGATTATCTAGAGAAACTCCAACGATCAATGGATCTGGACTATATTCTTTATGACCCCATTCATCGGGTTTTGTTTCTGCAAATAAGTAAACTTGTTTAGGAAAAATCGATTTAGCAATTTTTATTTTTTCCTTTGTTACCGTTGGTAATATACCATTAAATTCACTCGATAAATTCAACGTTTTTCTTTTGCCACCGACATAATTTCTAAAACTTTTCACTTGTTTACTTGTGGGTGTTACTATGTGATAATCATTATATCTTGTTAAATTTTCTCTAAAATTAAATGATTGTATTAATAGTTTTCCGAAAGGATCATATATTTCATCTTTCGAGGAATTGCCACCAACATAAAAAGAAATATAAAAGTTGCCTATGCTCAACAAAACCTGGTCTTCAATCTCACTATAAAATTTGTTAAAATCGTCTTTTTGAGAATAAACACTAAATCGCGGAGCTTTTATTTCACCTCTATCATTTTGTAATGTACTACTCATACTTAAAAATGACAGATCAATTTCAGGATAATTTTCTCGTTCTATTTTTAATAACTGTAATGGCAATTTTTCTGATTGTAAAACTCCACTTTTTTCTGTTTCTTCGATAATTCTAGTTAGCTCTGATTTTCTTCTATCTTCTATTGAGATTCTTGGAGTAATGAATGTAGTAATATCAGTTTCTCCCAGCAAAATTTGTTGTGTTTCCATAGTTTTCAGAACTCTTTTCCCAAAAGGGATACTGTACGAAGTATTATTTCCTTTTTAAAATTTTATATTCTCTGGTATATGGATGTTTCAGTATCTCCGCACAGACCAAAAAATGCCAAATCTCATTAATGAATAATCTTGCATAAAAATAAGGGATGCGTTATTTTACCTCGATAACTATACTGTTTAGCTGTCTGTTTAGGAATTAAGAGTTATCAAAAAATAAAAATAAAATTCCTATGCGGAGATACTGTGTTTATCAGAACTCTTATAAAGAATCTTGCTTTACTATAAAAATGGCAATACATTTTGGTCCGGCCGGACTGGGACCAGTAAAAGATGCAGTGAAAAATTTAGAAGAATTTTCAAAAAAAGGTTTGGATGCATGTGAGATAACATTTACCTATGGCGTCTATATTAAAGATGAAAAAGATATGAAAGCAATTAAAGAAGCTCTCAAAAAATAAAAATAAACGCGTACAAATCCTACGGAAGTTCCGTCGGAAATAATCTGAAATCAATTCAGATAACGACTAAATATAGGCATCAAATGATGA
>JAGVXM010000035.1 GCA_018303785.1 Candidatus Pacearchaeota archaeon | reverse complement strand
GGAACTATACCTACAACGATTCGAGTATTGACACCTGAAGGAAAGTTATTGGATTTGAAAATACAGCCGTTACAATCTCGAGTAACGCCTGGAGACACGTTACGATTGCAGACGGATGTATTGAACCTTGGAAAAACAAAACGAGTTGATATTCAGTTTGATTTACAATTGTTGAATCCTGATACGGGTGAAATTGTTACGAGACAGGAAGAAAGTTTTGCTGTTGAGACCTCTTTAAGTGTTATAAAAGAATTACCTATTCCTGAACATGTTTCGACGGGAAAATACATGGTTAAGGCAACTGCATATTATTTGAATGTTGAACAGCCGATGCAGGCATCGTCAATTGCATATATTAGCGTTGATTACCCATTATTTTTGAGGAAGATATTTGGTATACCTTTTTGGGTTTACTTTATATCAGTTATTGTTATAGGGTTGGCTGTTGGCACTGTATTTTATTTTCGTTGGCTTGAATTTAGAAAGAAAAGATTCAAAGTTAAAGTGGATAGTGCTAAATTACCACAACCGGGACCGCATGCAGCATTTATTGGAAAGGTTGCTGAAACTGATATTAGGACATTTGCAGATTTGAACAAATTGCAAACTCACATGTTAATTGCAGGAGCGACGGGAAGCGGAAAAACTGTTGCTGCGCAAAGTATTATTGAAGAGGCTTTGTTGCATGGAAAGAGTGTTATTGTTTTTGATCCGACTGCACAATGGACCGGATTTTTAAGAAAAGGAGAGGATAAAACCATGCTTAAACGTTTCAAATATTTTGAAATGAATCCAAAGAATGCTCGTGCTTTTAGCGGAACAATTAAAACAATCCGAGATCCGTATGAAGTTATTGAGATTGTTAAATACATGAATAGGCCAGGAGAAATTACAATAATTAATATCAGTAATTTAACTCCTCAACAGATTGATATCGCTGTTGCTGCAACTATAGAACAGGTTTTCAAGATTAATTTGGAGGAATCTACGGATTTGAAAACTTTGTTAGTGTACGATGAGGTTCATAGACTGCTTCCTAAGTTTGGAGGCAGCGGCAGAGGATTTATACAATTAGAGCGAGGTGCGAGAGAATTTAGAAAGTGGGGAATTGGTTTAATATTAATTTCGCAAGTTTTAAGCGACTTTGTTGGTGAAGTTAAGGCAAACATTGGAACAGAAATTCAAATGAGAACTCGATATGAAGGAGATTTAGAACGAGTAAATATGAAATTTGGCGAGGATGTTTTGAAATCAGTTGTAAAGGAGCCAATAGGAACCGGAATGTTTGTTAATGCAGAATATAATAATGGAAAACCTTATTTTATTTCATTCAGGCCATTGCTGCATAGTACTCGACGTTTGACTAACGACGAGCTTAAGAAATATGAGGGATACTCTTTGGAAATTGAGGATATTGAATATCAAGTTGAACAATTGATTAAATATAAGGTTGATGTATTTGATTTGGAGTTAGAATTAAAATTAACTCGTGCTAAAGTTACGGATGGTCAATTCCAAATGGCAGATATGTATTTGGAACCTTTGAAACAAAAATTAAAAGAGACATGGGTCCATATTCAGAAAAAACCGGAACATATTGTCAGAAAGAAAATATCCAGCCAAGAGGTATTAGAAGGTATTTCTGCTGGAAAGAAGGAGCGCAAAAAATTCCTCCAGAAAAATCCCGAGAAAGAAATTTCGTTGAAAGAGGAAATGAATAAGTTAAAGAAAGGCTTAGATGAAAAAAAATCGCAGGGAAAAAATATTTTTATTTTAGAAACGAAATTTGATGATTTGAAAAATAGAATCGGCAAAAATGATAAGGTTAATCCAGATAATGCTAAAGGCATATTAAGTGAAATCGAACAATTCAAAAAGGATATTGAGAAATTGTAACCGCAAACACTTAAAAATTGAAAAGTATTAAGGAGAATATGGGATTATTCAAAAAAAGTAGTGGTGTTCCGGATGTCGGACAGGAAGAGTTATTCGAACAGGAAAAAGCCGCTGTTGAAGATAGTCATGAAGAAGATGTTAGTGATATAGCAGCACCGATGCTTTATCATAACAATGTTAATTCTTTACCTGCGGGAGATATGGCTATGGCAAATTCGCAGTTTGAAATTAATAAGTTGAATGCAAAAATCGAATCTATCACTGAATGGATTAAGCAATTTTATGAACGATTTTCTTATGTGAGCGAAAGCATTGGCGGCATTAGGGCTATGGCAATGAATAATGAGAAAAGTATTTCTAAAATTTCTTTGGAAGCGGAAAAAGCATTTGATATTGTAAAAGAAGTGAAGCCTGAAGTTATTCGTATTGATTATCAAAAATTAGATGCTCGGCTGGTTTTACTCGAAGGAAAATTAGCTTCTAATGAGCAATTTTCAGATACGGTGATGAGTGAAATTAAAGATCTTAGAAAAAAGGCTGAAATGTTTATGGGAACTGATGCATTACTTCAATTGAATGAGGAGATAAAAAAAGATTTAATTGATTTGCAAAAATTAGCGTCACGAGTTCGTGTCAATTCTGACCGGTCTGAACAATTGTTTATTGAATTACGAAAAGGCTTTGCAGAAAATCAAAAATTAAACAAAGTTTTTGCCAATCTTGATGCTTCTTATGGAGGACTGCAAAATGAAATTAGTAAACTGAAGATAGATTATAGTAATATTATCAAAAGAGATGAATTTTCCGATTTTAGGAAAAACATTGAGAATAAAATTATTGGTCTGGAAAATTCTTATAATGAGATTAAAAAAATAAAAAGTGATAATGAACGTTTAACGAGCATGGTTGAAACTATACTCGCTATATCTAAGCGCAATGAAGATGATATTGGGAAATTAGCAGTTAGTGTTGGAGATGATCGTATAAAGAAAGTTAGTGATTACGAAGAAAGGCTTAACACTTTATTATCCCTCGTAGAAAAAATGAGTTTAGAAATAACTCGATTGAGAAAAAAATTAAATCTGAAACCAGATGATTTAGATCGTGAGATACTTAAGGAATCAGAACTATTGGAGGAATCCATTTTAAAATCTGAAGATGTTAAAAACGATGAAAAAATTGTTGAGGAGAAAATTCCCGTAAAGAAAGCAAATGAAGTGAAAGAATTCAAATCGTCTGTTGCAAATCAAATTTTAGAAGAACAGAAAGCTCAAGAAGAGGACAATGAATTATCTGAAGCTGAAAAAAGATTAAATGAACTAGAACAGAGCAATGTTGTTCCTAAAGATTCTTAGAATTAATTTATTCTTTTAATTTATCCTCTATTCTCTTGATTCTTTCGGCAAATTCGTCTTTTCTAATCTCTGCTTCAGGCAATTTTTCAGGTTTAATTCCTGGTTTTGATTTCAAATAGTTTATTATCGATAATTTTCTATAAACGAAATACACAACCACCGCAATTATGAGTGTTAGAACTAACAATAACAAAAAAATAAAAATAAGGATTATAGTCATCATATCAAACTTATATGGCACCTCTTCAGCTTTATCATCTTCACCTTTTATATTGTCTATACATTCACGGACTTTTTTAAGGTTATCTTTAGCATCAATAAGTAATTCATTATGAATATTCTCCTTTACTGTATTTAATATCGTTTTACAGCCATTTATATTGTTTTTCTTTGATGGCTTGTCTTTGTAAAGGTCCATAATTTCTTTTTCTAAGGATTTAATTTCTTCGAGAATAAATTCAAAATATGAAAGCATTATGATAGCAGCTGATTGTTTTTTTGTTAATTCATTTGTTTTAACAACAAAATTAATCAGTAATTCTTCAAAGGTATCATTAATGTTAAGAATTATGTCAATATTTTTTTCAATATTTGTATCTAAATCAGTTAATGAAGGAATAATTGTATAGTATGCTGGGTTTAGATTTTCAATTGAAAATGAAAAATTTGTTAATGTTTTTAGACCAGTGTTTTTTAACCCAAGTGATATTTTTTTTTCTTCATTTCTTGCAAGATAGATTGTTTTATCTGCTGTTATTTGCAGGTCATATTGTGATGGTATTGGTGACAAAGATGCACCTCCTCCACCTCCACCTCCACCGCCGCCGCTGCTTACTCCCCCTGAACCTGATGCAGCTGTCGTTGAAAAAATCTTGAATGCTCCAATTCTTTCTGATCCAGAATATGATCCCAAAAAAGTTATCTTTACTTGCCCTACATACGAGGTAGTTGGTGTAACTGACCAAACTCTTTCTGTATTTGCTGCAACCATAAAGGTATCTTGACCTGAATCTAAAACTGCGTTCGTATCAGTTCTGGTTAGATTCCAATTTAAGATTAAATCTTTATTTGCTCCTCCAGTATTCTCGGCAATTACTGAAATATTTAGAGCATCTACTGCTGCATTAACTATGGAAATACTTCGCAAGTCGAACGGACCTCCAACAACTCTCCAAAAATGACTCGCATAATATGAGGTTGAAGATTTGGTTAAATTAACTACTGTTTCCCATTGTCCTTCTGTTGCCGATGAGCTGACATTGTAAGAATAATTGTAAGATCCTGTTGAAGGATTATTCATCGAGACAGGGCCGACAGTTAATGTTCCTGCAGCGTCGTAAATTGAAACGAAAGCACTGTCTGCTGCAGTCACAACTCCCGATTTTGTGAATGTCGCTTCGGTAAAATATTTAGTGGAGGTTTCAACTTCGGGATAACCTGTAACGGTTGCAAGATATCCCCCACCAACATCTGATGTAACTTTTATCTGAAAGGTCGATGAGGTAAAAGAGTTATTATAATAATCTGTATAATTTATCAACAACGTGTGGTTGGTTTCATTTAGTGGTGTTGATACAAACCATGTCGCTGTTTTGGCTTCGCCTGAGGTAAAATTTCCTATTAATGTGTTTTGAGAATAATTGGCTACGAATAAAAAACCAGATGGTACAATTAAATTTGCGTATGCATCTCTTATTGCATCGGTTGCGTTTAATACTCCTGAAATTCTAATTGAGTGATAAGGCAATGCTGTTGCTGCAAAGGTTTCATTTTGTGCTGTTGCATTCGCTCTTTTCACTGAAATATTTTGCCATGGTGCAGAATTATTTACATTTCCAAATGTATCATTGGCAAAAACTTTAAACTGGTAATCTCCGACGGAATGTGCACGCCATGAGGCGTTATACTGAATTGAGGAATTGGACATTGTAATATTTATTTTCGAGGAATAATTGGAGTAGTTTATCATGACCCAAACCCTATTTATGTTTTCATCAGATACATTTGCATAAATGGTTACTGTTTCTCCCGAGTAAATATTAGAATCGTTTATCCATTGTGTAGTTATATTTGGTGCTTCAGTATCTTGTGAGCTTCTTACGTTAAAACTTGCATCTGATGAATCATTGCCTCTGCTAAAGGTATCATCAACTTTAATTGTTAAAAAATATGCTCCATAAATGCCCGTGGAATTCCAGGAATATGTGCAGTTGTTAGTTGTTGTAGTCGAGCTATCTGCATCGGTACATCTTTGGGTTAAATTCAAATTAGCAATAATGACATTTGTCGTCGAATTTTGTGCAGTTCCATAGTAGAGTGTTGCGTTGAGAAAATCCGCATCTTTATCGGTAACGTTGAATTTTACAGAGAAGTTTCCTTGGGATTGATTTACCGTTTCAGATCCATTGGGACTAATTACTGTAACATTTGGCTGATGATTAATGAAAAAATTACTTTGATTGACAATCGAACAATTTGTTGAATCGCAAACCGCTGCATAAAAAATTCTGGTTCTATTATCTGAAGCATCTACGGTATATTGACATGAAGATGGAGAAATTGTTTGTGATGTATCGTTACAAAGATGCGTTGATTCACATCCTGAAATATTGATTGAACTTGAATTACAAACAAAAAGTTTGGAAGAGTGGCTTTCTAAATCTGTCCAATATACGGTAATATTTACCTGCTCTCCAATTTCTTTCGGGCTTGTTAATGAAGAATCAGTTGAGACATTGGTTATATTTGGTATTGCATTTGCTGTATAGTCAATGTAAAATTTAGGATCTGTTGAGGCATTACCTCCATTTGTTGAGTCCATGGAAATAAAATTTCCTGCAGCAGTATTTGGTGCTATAAAAATAACTCCGTAATTAGAATACGAGCTATTTACCCATCCTCTTGCTGCATCAGTGACGGAAAAATTGTAATATCCTGCAGAAGCATTTGTAATAATTATTGAATCTAATTCATTGGAATTGTACTCTCCTCCTGATGAAGTCCAAATTGATGCAGCGCTTTTATTATTCCATGTTGCTTCTGATTCAATCCAATCTGAAGTGACTCGATAAACTTTTACTGTAATATTGTCTATTGCCGGTGCGTTCACATATACCTGTAATTTTGCGTCGGTAACTGTATTTGTATTTCCGATGCTTGTTATATTAAAATCGCGGATGAATGAACGATATTGGGTTCCTGCTGAAATATTTCCGACAAATAGAGTTGATGCTGTCCCATAATTTGTTGTTGGAGTACTTTCTCTAATATAGGTGTCGTTAACTGAAGCCTCATTCACTGTTTGATAAATAGCGTAACCGGTAATTAATCCATCAAAATTTAAAAACAAAATAATAATGAAAGTGACTAGTAATATTTCAGCTATAACTAGGATATGGAATGCCTCTTTTTTCATCTATACGTATATACTTACGGTGTTTTAAATTTTATCCACATAAATCTTTATTTTTTCTCAGATCTTTCCAATCTTTTTCATGCTGGATAACTGCTCCTGTTATTGGTTCTAAGGAAATTACTGAACTATTTTCACATGTGATAATGTAATCTTGACAAAAATTAGTTTCATTGCAGATAGCCTTTGTAACTGCGTATTCTGATGAAATTGCTTTTCCAGTTAAAGTACCTGCATAATTTAAAAGGAGAAATAAGCCAGTTATCAGGAATAACATAATTATTAGTCCTATTACTATTAGTCTATTCATTTTGAAATAACTCCATCGTATCTTATAAACATTTTTGTATAAAATAAAAGTTCATTCAAAAAAAGCAGTATATTTATCGTCGATAAAGTCAAAAATGCAAAAGAAAGATTTTTAAACTAAATTGTCCTCAGTTTTTTGAAAAGGTAGTCAGTTTCTAACTGAAAATTAATCAAAATATGCATATAGTTAGAGGACTCTGACTTAATTACGATGACTGAGAAAAAATATGGAGCAGAAGATATAAAGGTATTAGAAGGGTTAGAAGGTGTTCGTAAAAGGCCTGCAATGTATATAGGTGGAACTGGAAAAGATGGTTTGCACCATTTGGTTTATGAAATAGTTGATAATTCTATTGATGAGGCAATGGCAGGTTTTTGTGATACGGTTATTATTACGATTCAGAAAGATGGTTCGGTAAGTGTCATTGATAATGGAAGAGGCATTCCTACTGATATTCATCCGGTTTACAAGATTTCTGCGGCTGAAGTAGCTCTTACTAAACTCCATGCTGGAGGAAAATTTGAAAAAGATGCTTATCAGATTTCTGGAGGTTTACATGGTGTTGGTGTTAGTGTAGTTAATGCTTTATCTAAAAAATTAATTGCTAAAATTAAACGTGGGGGAAACGTGTATCAACAAGAGTATGAAATTGGTCACTCTAAATATCCACTTAAAATTATTGATAAATGCGGGAAAGATGAAACCGGGACTGAAATAATTTTTTATCCTGATGAGCAGATTTTTTCTACGACTGAATTTGATTTTGCAGTTCTACGAAAACGACTTCAGGAAATTGCTTTTTTGAATACTGTTAAATTAATTTTGCGCGATGAGCGACAGAATAAAGAAGAGATATTTCATTATACCGGCGGTTTAAAGGAATTTATTGAATATATTAACAAATCGAAACCGGTATTACATAAGCCAGTGTATTTCATGAAAAAAGATGAGGTGAATACTATAGAAGTTGCTATTCAATATAGTGACGGATACAACGAGAATATTTTCGGTTTCGTAAATACAATTAATACTACTGAGGGTGGAACTCACGTTTCTGGATTTAAAACTGCATTGACTCGAGCAATTAATGATTTTGTGACGAAAAAAGGAATGTTGAAGGAAAAAGATGAGAAATTAACTGGAGATGATACGCGTGAAGGATTAACTGCAATTATTAATGTAAAAATGCGAGATCCTCAATTTGAAGGCCAGACCAAAACAAAGTTAGGTAATTCAGAAATGAAAGGAATTGTTGATTCTATGGTTTATATCGCTTTAACAGAATTTTTGGAAGAAAATCCGACGATATCTAATAAAATTGCACAAAAAGTTGTAATGTCTGCAAAAGCTCGAGCAGCTGCAAAAAAGGCTCGTGATCTTGTTCGAAGAAAAAATATAATTGGATTTTCCGGGCTGCCGGGAAAATTAGCGGATTGTTCGAGTAAAAAATTTGAGAAAACAGAATTGTATATTGTCGAGGGAGATAGTGCTGGTGGTTGTTTTGATGGAGATACTGAGGTTGCTTTAGCTGACGGAAGAAACGTTTCTTTCAAACAATTAGTTGAAGAAAATAAGAATGGAAAAAGGAATTTTTGTTATACTGTAAAAGAAAATGGAAATATTGGTATTGAAGAAATAAAACATCCTAGAATAACTAAGCAAAATGCTGAAGTTATAAAATTAATTCTAGATAATGATGAAGAAATTACTTGCACACCAGATCATAAGTTTATGTTAAGAAACGGCGAGTATAAAGAAGCAAAGGATTTGACTATTAGTGACTCTTTGATGCCTTTACATAGAAAATTGTCTAAAATGGGAGGAAGAATAACTATAGATGGTTACGAAATGGTTTTAGATCCAATTAAGAAATGGAAATTTACTCACATGCTTTCAGATGATTATAATTTGTGTAATAATATTTATTCTATTGATCAAGGAGATCACAAACACCATATTGATTTTAATAAATTAAATAATAATCCTACAAACATTATTAGATTAACAAAGGAACAACATTTACTTCTTCATACAGAACATTTGGAAAAGACTCTTCATAGACAAGATGTTAAGGAAAAAGCAGCTTTAGCTCATAAAAAACCCGAATATAGAGCTAAAATGAGTAACTGGGCAAAGCAACCTGAAGTAAATAAGATGTTAAGTGAAAGAGCAAAAGAACAATGGAAAGATGAGGATTATAAAGAATTTATGGGAGAAAAATTCTTTGAATTCTATAATTCTAATGAAGATTATAGGAATAAAAATAATGAACAGTTGAATGAAACTCAAAAAGAATATTGGAGTAATCCTGAAAATAGAAATAAAGCATCTGAGAAAGTTAAGAAATTCTTTGCCGAAAACCCAGACGCTAAAGAACACTTATCTAATCTATCAAAAGAACAATGGAAAGATGAAGCTTTGATAATTTGGAGAAGACAAAAAACTAGGGAACAATGGACTCCAGAATTTAGAGATAAAAGAAAAATAGCATACGATAAAACTTATTATACCAAAACTATATCTTTGATGAAGAAGACTTATGATGAAAAAGGAAATTTAATTAATTTTGATAAGGTAAGAATAGAAAACAATGATAAATCTGTTTTAACTTTGAAAACATTTTGTGAAAGATTTTTTGACAATAATAAAGAGAAAATGATAGAAGCAGTAGCTAAATGGAATCATAAGATAAAAAGAATTGAAACATTGAATGAGAGAATTGAAGTTTATGATATTGAAGTTCCTGGGACTCATAATTTTGCTTTAGCTTCTGGAGTATTTGTGCATAATAGTGCAAAGCTTGCGCGAGACAAAGAGTTTCAGGCTATACTGCCGTTGAAAGGCAAGGTTCTTAATGTTGAAAAATCCAGCCCCACTAAAACATTATCTTCAGAAGAAATTTTAAATTTGATTACTGCTGTTGGCACTGGAGTAAAGGAAAATTTTGATTTAACTAAATTACGATATAATAAAGTTATAATTTTAAGTGATGCAGACGTTGATGGACAACACATTACTACTCTTTTGTTAACATTCTTTTTTAGATATGTCCCTGGATTAATTGAAAATGGAAACGTTTTCATTGCATTCCCTCCATTATATCGAGTGAGAAAACGAACTGATTATTATGTTTACAGCGACGAAGAATTGAAGAAGTTATTGGAGAAGATTGGTGATGCGGAGGTTACACGTTTCAAAGGATTATCTGAAATGAATCCGCAGCAGTTATGGGATACTACGATGGATCCAGCAAAAAGAATTTTGAAAAAAGTAACTATTGAGGACGCCGTATTAGCAGATGAAACTTTTTCAATGCTCATGGGAGATATTGTTGGTCCTCGAAGGAAATTTATTGAAGTAAATGCAAATATTGCGGATGTTGACATCTAATTATGGAATTGTATACACCAAAAATTATTCCTAAAACATGGGGATATGAAGAAGTTATTGCACATGAAGATGTGAATGGAGTGGAAATGTATTGTGGCAAAAAACTTCATCTGAACAAAGGATTCCGCTGCAGCCTTCATAGTCATTCGAAAGATGAAACTTTTTATATTGAAAGTGGAAGAATTCTATTTGAAATGGAAGATGATGACGCCTGGATTGAGGGGCGTATTATGATACTGACCGATATAGTACGTATTCTTCCTTTTAGAAAACACCGATTTTCTGGAATAGACAGTTCAATTATTATTGAATTTTCAACCACTGATTGCGAGAGTGAGCGGTTTAGCCTGAGCGAAGCAATTCCTGATTTTGAAAACTGGAGGAGAGATATATTAGACAAATATGGCAGATGATGAAGTTGATGATATAGCTGAAGATGAAGAGGATGAAGATGAAGAAACTGAAGCAGATGAAATTGAAATCGAACACCTGGAAAAGGGCGACATTAATTTAAAAGATTTAGATAAAGATAGAATTCTGAATGTTGAAATTTCTAACGAAATGAAGAAAGCGTATATTAATTATGCGATGAGTGTTATTATGGCGCGTGCTTTGCCTAGCATTGAAGATGGACTCAAGCCGGTTCATCGTCGTATTTTATTTGCAATGAAAGCAATGGGATTGGATAAAGGTCCTACGAAAAAATGCGCAAGAATTGTTGGAGATACGATGGGAAAATTCCATCCCCATGGAGATCTTGCAATTTATGATGCGTTGGTAAGAATGGCTCAGGATTTTTCATTACGTTATCCGTTAATTCATGGACAAGGAAATTTTGGATCTATTGATGGAGATAGTGCTGGTGCTCAAAGGTATACAGAAGCAAAGCTTGCTAAAATTTCTGGCGAATTGTTACAAGATATAGATAAAGAAACAGTTCCTTTTTTGCCAAACTTTGATAATTCTATTCAAGAGCCTGTAGTTCTTCCGGGGAAGTTACCTAATTTATTGATTAATGGTAGTTCAGGAATTGCTGTTGGTATGACTACCAATATTCCATCTCACAATTTGATTGAGGTTTGTGATGGACTTATTGCTACTATTCAAAAGCCTGAAATTACATTAGATGAATTAATGGAAATTATTAAAGGACCTGATTTTCCAACGGGTGGTCAAATTTCTGGAGAAACTCTGCGCGAATTATATGAAAAAGGTAAAGCGAGTTTTGTAGTGCGGGGTAAAGTTGAAAAAGAAGATAAAGGCGGAAGAAATGCCGTAATAATTACGGAGATTCCGTATCAGGTAAATAAATCTGATTTAGTAAAACAGATTGCAGAACTTGTACGTGATAAAAGACTTCCTGATGTAAGCGATATTCGTGATGAATCTGCAAAGGGAAAAATTCGCGTTGCGATTGAATTAAAAAAAGGTGCTAATGAACAATTCACAATTAATATGCTTTACAAAGGAACAAAATTACAGTCGCGTTTTGATGCGGTGCTCGTGGCATTGGATAATGGAATTCCAAAAACTTTTTCTCTTAAGGCAATGTTGGACAGCTACATTGGTTATCGACGGAAAATAATCAGGAAAAGAACTGAATTTGATTTGCGAAAAGCAGAAGCTCGTTTACATATTGTTAAAGGATTGTTAATTGCTCTAAATAATTTAGAGGAAATAATTGATTTAATTAAAAAAAGTAAAACTGGGCCAGAAGCAAGTGAGGCATTACAGAAAAAATTTAGTTTGAGTAAGAAACAGGCTGAAGCAATTTTAGAGATAACGTTACGACAATTAACATCTTTGGAGCGTGAAAAACTTAAGAATGAGGAACAAGAGTTAACTGCTTTTATTGCAACATTGAAAACTATTTTAGGCGATGAAAAAGAAATTTTAGCTATAATTAAAAAAGAATTGAATGAATTAAAGAAAACGTATGGTGATGAGCGACGAAGCAAGATAATTAAATCTGTAAGGGAGATTCAGGAGAAGGATCTTATCCAGAAAAAAGATGTAGTTATAACTGTGACGCAAAAAGGGTATATTAAGCGAATGCCTAATCAGGCGTATAATGAGCAGAAGCGTGGTGGTAGAGGAGTTATCGGCGCTGAATTGAGCTCTGAAGATTTTGTCAAGCAATTAATTAGCTGTTCAACGCATGATTATTTATTATTATTTTCAGAGCGAGGACGTGTATTTTGGCTTAAAGCGTATCAGGTTCCTGAAACACAACGACAGGGAAAGGGACAGGCAATTGTAAATTTGTTGAATATTAAGGATGATCGAATTGCAAATGTTATTTCTGTAAAAGATTTTAAAGATCATTTGTTTATTGCGACTAAATTAGGACAAGTTAAAAAAATTAGATTAGAGCTATTTTCAAAACCAAGATCAACAGGTGTTCGAATTATAAATTTACCCGAGGATAATTCAGACCGCGTTGTCGATGTTAAGAGAATTATTTCTAAACAAGAAGTTATGCTTATTACAAAGAAAGGACAAGCAATTCGATTTAATTCGGATGAAGTTCGAGAGATGGGCAGAGGTAGTTATGGAGTAACAGGAATTAAGTTAGATAAGCCAGATGAAATTGTAAGTGTGGAGATTGTCCACAATATCAACGATTCAATTTTAACGATTACTGAAAAAGGATTCGGCAAGAGAAGTAAAATCGATGATTATCGGTTAACAGGAAGGGCAGGAAAGGGAGTTATTAATTTAAAGATCAATGAAAAAACAGGAGACGTAGTGACGAGTATAACTGTTAATTATAAGGATGCGTTTGTTGTTTCGACAATTAAGGGCATTGTCATTCGAACGAGTGTTAAAGATATTCGAGTGATGGGTCGGGCTACTTCAGGAGTTAGGATTATTCGTTTAGATGAAGGAGACAGCGTCAGCGATATGGCGCGTTTAGACAGCGATGAGGAAGTTCAATTAAGTTTGAATGTGTAAATTTTTAAACTGTTATTTATTAAATTTCATATGTTTGAGTTGATCAAAAGAATTGCTTAATTCCACATCTCTTTTCTTAATTTTGCAATCATGAGATTTTTTGTTGGATGTTCTTCTGTAATGTCTCCAAAAGATATTTTTTCTTCATAATCAACTAATAGACTTTTTTTGTTATCAAAATGTTGTAATTTAAATTCATTTTTTTGGTCTAATTTATTCGATAAAACTGCGATTCCATACGGGGCTTTTTTTACTAATCGAGGATATAACATTTTTTGTCCTTCAAATTTTATTTCTATGTCTCCAGAATAAATGTTTATATTTTGTCCGCCCGCTTCAACTTCATCAAAAGTTTTTAATGCATAGATGTTGATGTTTCTACCAGATACATCTAAATCATGGTCGAATAATTTAATGTATTGTCCAAAACTTGCTGTTCTTTCTGTTTGAATTGCAGCTGCGGTGATGGAATATGATGAAGTTTCTGTTAATGCTGGATGTGATGGCGCGCTGCCTTTTATGCCCTGAAGAGATACGAGTGTTTCTTCATTTGTTTTAGCAGCTATTTCATCTTTAATATAGATATCTGAGTTTGTTGCTAATACTTCTGGAGCATTTGATTTTGTTTTAATAATTGCTTCTTCTTCCTCTTTATTTTGTTTTGCAGCAAGTGTTTCTTTTCCGTTTTTAAGTAAAGCGAGTTCAGCTCCATTATCTAAAGTTGCTGTTGCTCCACCAAATTCATTTGGTGATGAAATTTTTTTATTACCTTTGTCTCCAGACTTCATAGCGTCTGCAATTGGTCCGCCGATTTGCTGGGCAAGCTGTGCCATTTGCTGCATAACTTGTAATGCTTGTTGGAATCTTTCTTCTAAACTTCCACCAGCCCCTCCGCCACCTCCTCCACCTCCGCCGCTTCCGGTCATTTGTGGTGCTGAGGTTGGAGCTCTTTGTGGTAATAAAGATCCTCCACTTGGTTTTCCATTTTTTAACGTTAAGCTTCCTTCTGAAGATAACAATGTGACACTACCATCCTCGTGAAAATGAATATCACTAAATCCAGTTCTTTCTAAAGCTTCTTTACGAAGTTCAGTACCATGATAGGTGAATTTTGTACCGTCTTCTGACCACTGTCCTTTACTCATATCACCCTTAGAATTTAGATTCATTTCATTTTTTATTCGATCTTCGGTAAATTGTTTCCTTTGATCCTGATTTGCAGCTTTTTGATTTTCAAACATAAATTTTGGGTCTGATTTAAAATGCTCTAATCCTGCTGGAACTGTATTTTCATTAGGGGTTGTTGTTAATTTATATTCTACATTATCCCATAAAATTCCTGAACCATAATCTTTTAATTCGAATGAAGATTGAGGTTGTAATCCGCAATTACCGTCATTACCGTCATTACATTGAGCATTTATCATCACAAAAGAAAGTAAGGCTGTCATCCAAAAAATTATTTTTTTCATTTTTTATTGTGTTACATTCACATTATATTTATTTAGGAATTGGAAAATATATGGTTCTGAAGAAGTTACATTTTCAATGATCATTACTAAAGATGAATCTTCTTCAAAAGCCATGAAATCTACATAAACATTTTTTTCTTTTGAGAATTCGGCAAGACAGTTTATACAAATATAATTTGGATCTTCTTTATGAGACTCTGTAATATAGGAGGCAATTTCAAGTATGTCGTACAAAGATGAGTTTAATGTTATGGGATGTCGTTTTAATTCAAATTGTGTTGTCTTTCCGTTGTTTTCTATTGATATGGGGAAGGTAGTTGTAACAATAACTTTGCTTTTGAGTATTTTTGAGTTTGTTTCTGGTGTGTTAAATGCTAATTGAAAATTTTTAAACTGGATATCTTCTACACATGAAGTTAGCGAATTGTCAATTGATTGACTAAGTTCCTGCTCGATTTTTTCAGTTGACGGCATGAGAAATTCTCCTTTGTAATAATAGTATGGAATAAAAGCCCAATCTAAATCATAAAATTTTTCAGGTTTGTTATAATAGCCGCCCTGTACTCCTATTTTTTCCAACGACACCTTTGAATTTTCTTCTAAGCAATCAATGACAAAATCTTGAATGTTATTTATTGATGGTTCAATATTATTTTGAATGAAATAGTCTTTGGTTAATTCTTTTTTTGCTGAAGACTTAATGTAAAAAACTATTCCTGCGATGAGAACTATGGCAATGGCAATTACAACAAAAATTGTTACTTGCGCTTTACCTCTTTTCATTTTGAATTAAAATAATAGGTTTATTTAAAGTTTTACTAAGGATATTTGTTGAGGAATTCGAATACATATGGTTCTGATGAGGTATAATTTTCAGAAATAACAACTAGTATATTTGATGGATCGTCAAATTCAATCATCTCAACGTACAAATTTCTTTCTAGGGCCATGTCAGTTACACAACTGATGCATATATTCTCTGGATCCTCTTTATGTGTTTCGGTAATATAAGAAGCGACATCTATTATATCGGAAAGTGCAGATTCAATTTTTATAGGACTATTTTCTAATTTGTATTCCGCAGTCTCACTTTCTTTTTCAAAATTTATTCGCAGAGTTGTTTGGAAATCTAATCTGATAATTCAGATTCTATTTTTTCAGTTGACGGCATTAAAAACTGACCTTCATAATAATAATAGGGAATGAATGACCATTCTAAATCATGCAATTTTTCTGGCTTATTGTAATAGCCGCCTTGTATACCTATAATTAATAATGCATCTTTCGCGGTTGATTCAAGACAGCCTAGTATTGATGATTGCACCTGATCTGCCTGCGCATTTATTTCTAATCTCGAAAAAATTCGGTTTAAGTTACTTGAATAGGAATTTTGATTGAAATATATAATTAATGCTGCAAAAGCAACAATAATCACCGCGAGTACTATAAATGCAGTTGCTTGTGCTTTAGATATTTTTTTCATACTCTCTTTTTGTTCTGTTATGAAACTTTAGTATTTAAATTATTCGACAAAAAATCCAGCAGATAGCAAAATGAGCAAGCCTAGAATAATACCTGCAATGTTAATCGCAATTTTTTTCTTGTTTTTTTCTTTCATTAATTCAGGGATTAAATCTTTTGTAGCAATGTAAATGAAACTTCCCGCAGTTATGGGTAATAAATATAATGAATATTCTTGCAACGAAAAAAAGAAATAGCCTAATATTCCTCCGAGGATAGATGTTGCCTGTGAGAGGAAGTTGTAAATTAGCGCTTTTTTCTTACTCCATCCTCCATATAACAAAACGCCGAAGTCGCTAATTTCTTGTGGTAATTCATGCGCTAGAATTAAAATACTTGTGAGAATTCCAAATGGAATTGAAATGATAAAAGCTCCTGCGATAAGAATTCCATCTATAAAGTTGTGCAATGCATCAGCTAAAATTAATAAATAATTTGCGACATGATCCTCGCATTCACCTTCATGACAATGATGCCAATGCAGATATTTCTCTAAAAAAAGAAATGAAAAAAAACCGATTAAAGATAATATGGCAGTATTAACCAGTTGGAGTTCTTCTAATGCTTCAGGCAATAAATGAAATAGCGATCCTCCTAATAAGGCTCCAGTTGTAAATGAAACAAAAAACATTAAAAATTTATTGAATTTTTTTCTAAAAATATAAAAAAGTGCATATTTACATACTTTTATTAAGATATTTTTATTTATTTTTTAATGAAGAGCCGAGGAAATGCATTTATTCGATTTATTAATCATGCCACTTCTCTCGGCGGTAGAGCTTCAATAACCTTTACTCTATTTTTGCGTTTTGGCACTTCTAGTAGTTTCACTCTAATGATTGATATATTGTTATTAGCCTTTCTCGTTGAGTTATTCAAGGTTCATTATTTGTATGCTGCTGGTATTTCATTTATTTTTCCAGCTCTATTAATTATTTTATAAATAGAAAGTGGAGTTTCAATGGAACTTACACCGGATTTTTTAAAGGATACGCGCTGTTTTTATTTTTTAGTATCTTTGGAGTTTTTCTTACTGTATTTTTAATGTGGATAATTGTGGATTTAATTTTGTTCAATTATCTTATTGCGAGAGTAATTGCAGCAATTATTGAAGGCTCTATTACTTTTTTGACTAATCATCACTACACCTTTAAAATGCCGGAGATTGGTGTTGATAAAAACTTTTTTAAAACTTAACTTTAAATCCATTAATTCTTTATATTCTTATGAAATTTGTGATTAATATTAATAAGCCTGTGGGCATGACGCCGTTAGAAGCAATTCATGCATTCAAAGAAAAAAATCCACACTATCGAGGAAAGAAGATGAGTTATCCTGGAAGACTGGATCCAATGGCAGAAGGAGCTTTAATTTTATTAGTTGATGAAGAGAATAAAAAAATGACTCAGTACATGAAATTGGATAAGGAGTATGAAGCAGAGATTTTATTTGGCATTGAAACAGACAGCCATGATATTTTGGGAATGCCGAGAAAAAATGGTCCTGTGGAAATTAATGAACGAGCGTTGAAGAAAAAAATAAAATCGTTTGTTGGCGATTATGATCAGGAAGCTCCGGTGTATTCTTCTATTAGAGTTAAAGGAAAAGCTTTGTTAAATTATGCTCGTCGAGGAACGTTGGAAGGATTAACGATTCCGAAATTTACCGTGACGATTAAGAAAATTGTAATCGATGGGACTTATACTATTTCTGCAGTACGACTGCTGAAGGAGATTATAAGAAAGATTGATTTGGTTCAGGGAGATTTTCGACAGGAGATGATAAAAAATGCGTGGCGATTGCTTTTAGAAAATTCTGAGGAGAAATATGCGGCTGCAAAAATTATTGTTTCATGCACGAGCGGAATGTATATTCGAGCTTTAGCACGAGATGTTGGAAAAGATTTTGGAGGGGGGATGTTGATGAGCTTGAAAAGAACGCGTGTGGGAAAATATTATATTAGAGAGAGTGAGCGATTGAGATGAAGCCAACTCTATTACTTTTGACTAACTTACATCACGGATCTATGGGCGAATCTGAAGAAGAGGATCTTTTTCTTGTGGATATTTAGAATTAAAAGAAATAAATATTTCAAAAAATATGATTTCTTCAAATATGAAATTGATTTCTATAGTGTTGCTTGATAGCAAAAAGATTTTAAGTTCTGATTTCTTCTAGTTTTTATGGACAAAAATAATAATGGTGCAAATCTTGGATTTGAAAAAAAGCTTTGGGCAGCAGATAAGATGAGAAGTAATATGGATGCTGCAGAATATAAACATGTAGTTTTAGGCTTGATTTTTTTGAAATATATTTCTGACTCTTTTGAAGAAGCATATACCGAAGTAAAAAGTGATCCTGAAGGAGATCCGGAAGATATTTATGAATACAAAGCGAGAAATGTTTTCTTGGTTCCTCCTGAATCTCGGTGGAATTATTTGCAAAAAAATGCAAAACAACCAAAAACCTTAAATATGGTAAAAATACCATAATACTATGGTAAAAAGTAAGAATACTTTTAATAGAGAAATTAAGCTAAAGCCAAAAGAAAGACTGATAAAGGCTTTAATTGAAAATAGAGAACCTCAATCTATCTTATCTCTTTCTGGCGCAGCAATTATTGATTATAAAAATACCTACAATATAGTTAATGAACTTCAGGCAAGCGGAGCAATCATTAGAGAAATAATGGGGAATACTACTCCTATAACATTAAATCTTGCTCCAAACCAGGAAATATATAATGTTGAAAACAAAAGGGCGCAAGAGTTCTTATCTAAAAATCCGAAATTAAGATTAATTAAAGAAGATATTGAAGAAATAGGATACCCCTTTATGATTGTGCTTGTTTTCGGTTCCTATGTCAAAAACACAAAAACCGAAGGTTCGGATATTGACATTTGCATAATTTCTGACAGCAAAGAAAAAACAAAAAAACTTATCCAATCTTTAAATTTACTTTCTTTAAAACTTGAAATTCAGGAATTTACAACAGATGAGTTCATTTCGATGATTGAAAAAACACAAAAGAATCTTGGGCACGAAATAGTTAAAAGTAATATTATACTTTACGGAATAGAGAACTATTACAATCTTATATCAAAATGGATGAAAAAAGAATAAAGCAAGCAGAAAGCAATTTTAGAATGTATTTGAATGAAGGGAAGATCAAAAAGATAGATAAATTTGACAACATCATTTATGAAACTTATTTAAGAAATGCAAAAGAAAGTCTACAAGTGGCAAATCAATTATTTGAAAATAAAACTTCTTCTCTATGGGTTGTCGTATCTGGCTATTATTCTATGTTTTACATGGCTTGCGCATTTCTTTACAAATTAGGATACAAGTCAGGAGGCGAAATAGTTCACCAAGTCGTTAATGAATCTTTAATTGCTCAAGGAAGACACAAGATAAAAAACCATCTTCTTGAAAACTATAATGAAGAAAAGGAAAAGGCCCTGGTTATAGTTGATAGCTATTTGAACGATTATGAAAGAGAAAAAGCTAAGAGATCTAGCTTTCAATATCAAACGACTGAAGAAATAAAAGAAAGCAAGGCCAAGACTTCTTTGAATAGAGCAAAAGAATTTGTAGAATTGATAAGGGAAGTATTGCAAAAATGAAAATAACTGAAAAAGAAGTTGAAGAACATGCACTAGATATTCTGAAAGATGATCTTGGATATAAAATTTTTATATACTCCATATTTTATCATTGATAATAATAATGTTTTACTTAGAGAAACTGAAATAACTAACATGATGTTAGCAAATATCTGAAAACAGAACGTGCATTTTAACGGAGAACCATAAAGAATTTAAGTAGGGGACTAGTTAGAAAATTAATGTTAACAAAAGAAGAGGCGAAAGAGAAAGTGAAACAGCTTGTTCAGGAATTTAAGGAAATTCAAAAAAAAATTCTAGATGAAAAATCTGAAGATCAAATTAGGGTTGAATTTATAGACCCTCTGTTTGAGGCACTCGGCTGGGATATGAGAAAGGAAGCTGAAAGAAACGAACAAATATTTAAAGGAAGAGCAGACTACATTCTGAGATTTAATAATAAATCAATTTTAGTTATTGAAGCAAAAAGAACGAGCGTACGATTAGATGAGGGAGATAGCAAGCAGGCAGTTGAATACGCACACAATAAACATATATCTTTTTGCGTTTTAACTAATTTTAAACAAATTAGAATTTATCATGCCTTATCTAATCCTAGGAATATTGAACATAATTTAATGAAAGATAATCAAGGAAATCTTTGGATAAATTTTGAGGATTATGAAAATAAATTTGAGAGATTATGGTTACTTTCAAAAGAAAGTTTTGAAAAAGGAGAATTAAACAAATTTTTGTCATTAAAAGATATAAGAATTAATAAACCAATAGATAAAAGTTTATTAGAAGATTTGTTAGAAATTAGAAGAGTATTATCCGTAAATCTAAAAAATTTAAGAAATGAAATTCCTAATGAGAAAAGAGATGAAATTATTCAAATATTAATTAATAGGTTAATTTTTATTCGATCTGCAGAAGATAGAGGATTAGAAGAAAGCGATTTATTATTAAACATTGTAAAAAATCATTTGGCAGGTAAAACAACCAGAAGATTATGGGAAATATTAAAAACACAATTCAAAATATTTAATAAAGAATACGATTCAAAATTATTTGAAGAAAGTACTCTTGATACGGAGGGATTTTTTGATGAACCAATCCTCATTAAAGTTATTAAAGGACTTTATTTCGGGATTCATGATGATAAAGGTAGATATATGTTCGATGCAATTCCTAAAGATATTCTTGGTATGATTTATGAACAATATTTAGGAACAATTCTCCAAGATTCTGAGAAAAGGGTTAAACTAAATTCTAAAACAGGAAAACGTAAGAAATTGGGAATATATTATACTCCTCCTTACATAGTCGATTATATAATTAAAAATTCTGTAGGAGAGTACATCAAAGATAAATCTATTGATGAAATTTTAAAAATCAAAATTGTAGACCCAGCATGTGGATCAGGAAGTTTTCTTGTTAGAGCATTCGAAGAAATTTGTAAACGAATAGAGGAATTAATGAAAAATAAACAATATTCTGAGATATGGCATATAAGTTTCAAAGATTTTAAAGGACGATTGAGTATTGCTCAAAAAAATACAATTTTTGAAAATTGTATTTTTGGAGTTGATCTTGATGAGAAAGCAATTGAATTAGCCGAGTTAAATATGGCATTAAAAATATTAGAAAATGAAACTAGATTAACAAGAAGAAGATTAGCTAATCTTAAGGATAATCTAAAATGTGGAAATTCTCTTATTGATGATTTTAATATTGCCGGAGATAAAGCATTTAATTGGCAAGCACAATTTCCAGAAGTTTTCAGAAATGGGGGATTTGATATTGTAATTGGGAATCCACCTTATTTTAAAATTCGTGAAGGAGATCCGATAAAGAATACTATAGAGTTCAAAGAGATAAAAGATGGAATGATGAATGTTTCAGCGGTTTTTATTTATAAGGGATTAAAATTGATAAAAGATGGCGGTTATTTAGGAATGATTGTTCCTAAAATGTTGGCATTTACGGACTCATGGAATAAAATTAGAAAAAAATTTTTAAAAGAAACAACTATCAAAAAAATTGTTGATGCAGGAAAAGCATTTGATGAAGTTTTATTGGAACAAATAATCTTTTGTTTAAAAAAAGAGTTAGAAAAAGATAATAATATAGCTATTGGAAAAATAAAAGAAATGAAAGAAATTATTGAAACTGCAAATATCAATCAACAGATTTGCATTAATGATAATAAATTATATTTGGAACCCAATGAAAAGGCATATGAAATAAAAAAGAAAATGGAAACTTCTGGAAAAAAATTAGGAGATATTACCGATATTTTTTTAGGGTTAGGAATTCAAGGAATGAAAAATTTTTCAGAACATGAAAAAAAAGGATACCTTAAAGTTTTAAGAGGAAATGATATTCAAAGATGGTATATAAGGGGGAATAAATATTATGATCCTGAAGATAAAGATTTGATAAAGTATAAAAAAGAAATGCAGAAATTTTATAGACCCCATATTGTAGCTCAAAGAATTGTAGCACATATTAGAGATCATATAAAGTTAACTGTAGCTTTTGATAAAGATGGTTTATTTTCCTTTAATACTGTAACAAATATTTTAGTTTCCGATAAAAAATATTCAGAAGAATTTATTGTTGCACTATTAAATTCTAAGCTAATCCAATACTATACTTATAAGTTTATTTATCAAAATGCAATCCGATCTATGGATTTTTACGAGGTATATGCAAAGCAAATTCCTATATCAGAAAATGTGCCAGAAAAGTGTAAAAAATATTTTATTTCTTGGGTAAATCGTATATATTCGTTACAAAAAAAGCTTTTTGAAGATCAATTATCCGGAGGAGAAAAAGAAAGGTTAGAAACTCAAATTAGAAATATAGAATACGAAATCGATCAAGAAATTTACAAATTATATGAAATCACAGAAGAAGAGCAGAGAATTATCGAAGATAGTCTAAAATAATGGAAAACAAACCTAAAGAGCAAATTGCAATCGCTTTATTTACTGGAGCAATTATAGCGTTTTTTATTCAATTAAATGATTTAATAGAAAATCTTCTATTTAAAATATCAATCTTATTTTTATTAATCATTCTCATCATAATATCCTTAAAAGTTCTTCTGGATCCATCGACAGATCTTCATTTCATTGGAAATATTATAAGAAAATTTCTAAATATAAAATGAAAAAAATAAATAATGAATTTTTAATTTCTTTATTATATGCATTCTGTGCAATAATTATTTTTGTTATAATAAATATTAGTTCTTTTTATATTCATGAATAGGGGCATGCTGCTTTCGCAATTATTTCTGGCGTTATAGAAAACGAAAGTGCAAATATAAAATTTAATTACAAAACAATATATGGATTCGTAATAGTCCCTCAACAAACAGAGGCTTCTGTTTTAAATATCTTTTTGTATAATGTCTCCGGAGTTTTTGCAGCAACAATCTTCTATTTGTTTATCAGTATGATAGTTTTAAGTTTTAATAAAATAAAATCAAATAGGAATAGTCAGATTCTTTTATTATCTGGAGCGTTAGTACTAATATTTGATAGTATTATTGAGAATCTCATTTGTGGAACTGACGGTTTAAGATTACCATGCAGTTCTAATTTAATAATGGGAATTTCCTTACTATATAATCTTACTTTTTTATTTATTTTAGCTTTATTTTTAAGGCTATCTTCCACAATAAAATAACAACCATTAATAATTCCCCCTTCTTTCTTTTTCAAGGTGTTTTATCATGAAAGCAAAATCAGAATCAAAACTTGTCTTTAAAGTATCTCCTTCATCGTTATCATTGATGGAAAATTGTTTCCGCTGTTTTTGGCTGGACAAACATAAAGTATGGAAAAGGCCAAAGGGCGGATTTCCTACTTTACCCTCAGGCATAGACTCGTTACTTAAAAAACATTTTAATAAATTCAGAGATAGAGGCTTGCTCCCTCCAGAATTATACAATAATCATGACTGCAAAAATCTCCGATTATATGGAGCAACATATGAAGAAAAAGAGATATAATTTATGATGAGAAGGAAGATTTCAAAATAAAAGCAATAATCATATTTTCAGTTCCAAATGGAGAACTCTATCCAATTTATAAAGATAAAATAATTGCACAAGGAAAAAATAAAGGTAAATCCTTCCGTTATTTCTATAAAAATAAACCTCAATTTAAACTTCTGCAAGACGAGCCTTATCGACTAAAAGTTTTATGGTTGGATAACGATTTAGAAGAAAAAGATATTCTGGGATTTACTACAGAAAAATAAAGAGACATAATTAATAAATAAAATAGGGATAAATATGATTAATTTCACATCATTGACGCCTTAATAATTTTAACTTCTTCAACTGGCTTATCGTTTGCATCAGTTTTTATTTTTGCTATGGCATCAACAACTTCCATTCCCTCTACAACTTCACCGAAGACAGGATGTCTGCCATCAAGAAAATTATTATTAACTAAATTAATAAAAAACTGACTGCCTCCTGTGTTGGGGCCTGCATTTGCCATTGATATGGTTCCTCGATTATTTTTATTCGGAACATGCGTAAATTCATCTTTAATATTATAACCTGGACCACCTCGTCCTGTTCCGGTTGGATCGCCCCCTTGAATCATAAACCCATTAATAACTCGATGGAATATGACGCCATCATAATATCCTTGTTGCACTAATTTTTCAAAATTTGAAGAAGTTATCGGCATATTGCTATATAGCTGCATCACTATGTTTCCTTTGTTTGTTTCAAGCATTACCTTTTTATCAGAAGATTGTTGACTAGGCATGTTGTATTTGTATGCTACTACACCAATAATTATTAGTATAAAAATTATTCCAAGGATTAGTTTTTTGTTCATTATTTTTTATAAGAAGCAGAGTTTAAAAATTTTTATAATTCTTTTAATAACCCCAATTAACTTTTGTTTTTCTTTTGATTTCAGCAATTTTTTGTAGTGTCGCCAGTTCGCTATTTGATAATAAATCTTTGTTGTCCTTAAATTTTTTAAATTGTGCCTCAGATAGATCCGAGTACAAATAGGAAATAGTTTGTAATTGGCGTTCGAAATTTACTCCGGGAAGCGATATGGCAATATCTTTTCCCTCATTTGCTTCGTTGACGCTTTTCTTGTCCTCTTGAATATCTTTTACACGTGCAACCTGCTCCCCGTTTTCGTTTATAATGGGGATTCCTTTTTTGAGTTTTCCTGCTTCAATATGTACTCCAAAAACTGCAGGATTAGAATTCCGGAAAATAAAATGAGGGAGTATTTTTAATTTTGAAATTGTCGCCAGTTCCATTAATCTATCCTTTAAAATTTTATTTTGTTTTTCTTTATGCAGTTTTACCACTTCATCAATTAATTTGTATATTACTTCATGCGTTACTATTGAGACATTAGTTTCCATGGCTTTAACATCTTCATCTTTATCGACATTGAAGCCGATAATTATAGCGTTGACTGGATCATTTTCAAGATTTGCTTTTGCACTGATTACATCTTTTTTATTTATTTTTCCAATTCCTGCATTAATAACAGAAATGTTTTCTTGTCTTAATAAAGTTAAAAGTGCCTCTAAACTGCCTAATGAATCTGCTTTAACAACAATGCCTTTATCACTTGTCTTGATTTTTTGTCCAACTTCTTTTTCAAATATTTTTTTTATTTCTTGAGTATTGTTTTTGTAAATTACAAAGGGCATTCCAGGAAGAACATTTTTTGCATCGATTAATTGAAGTCTAATTCCTGCAGCTGCTGTAATTTTTTCTGCTGGTTTAAATTTATAGGATATTGGTTCAATTTCTTCCAACACTCTTATTTTAGTAATAATTGGATCATCGAAACTTGCAATCGCGATTTCATCTTTATTTGTTATCACGCCGTCGTATAAAATTGCCTCGCAGTATTCCATTGAACGTTCACGTTTTATTTCCAGGATTACTCCTTTCGCTTCACCCCCTAATACTAATTGTGATTTGAGAAATTTTTGAGATAAACCTGACATAGTTAAAATAAGTTCGGGAATCCCTTCTTGTGTACGCGCTGAACAAGGTACTAACGCAAGTTCTTTAGAGAAGTCTTTTATTTCGTAAAATAATTTGGCATTAAATCCATGATGATGTAACGAACCCATGAGCGTTATGACTTTTTCATCGAATTGTACTTTTGCATTTATTGATTGTGAATCTATATTAGTTTTCAAATCTTCAGATCTTTTTTTCCATCCCCAAATATTATCTATTTTATTTAAAGCAACAATAAATGGAACTTTATTCATTCTCAATATTTCTAAAACTTCCATTGTTTGTGTCATTATTCCTTCATTAATATCAATGACTACAATTGCTAAATCTGCTAAACTTCCCCCTCGTTTACGTAAATGTGAAAATGCTGCGTGTCCTGGCGTATCTATAAAAAGAAATCCTGGAAAATCTAATTGAATTTTGTGTTTATCAATCAGCGGACATTTTTCTTTGATATATTTGAGCGGAACTTTTGTAAAGGAAATTTTTTGAGTAATACCTCCTGCCTCTCCTTCTTGAACACTGGTTTTTCGTATACTATCTAGTATGCTTGTTTTCCCGTGATCAACATGACCTGCTACTGTAATTATGGGAGATTTAATATGTTCCATAATAATCGGAAATAGAGGAAGCTTTTAAATTTTTCACTTAACAAAAAACTTCTTAAACTTCCATTTTATGATATTCATATGGATAACGAAAAATGGAAAGATAAAGTGTTAATTGGATTGGAAATTCATGGTTATATTGAAACCGAGGAGAAATTATTTTGTCGATGCAAGAATTTTCACGATATGAAGAAAATTAAGCCTAACACTAATGTGTGCCCGATTTGTACCGGACAACCTGGCGCTAAACCTATGCTGCCAAATAAGTCTGCTATCGACAAAATTATCGAAATTGGTTTAATTTTAGGATGTAAAATTAATAGCATAGAAGAAAATAAACCATTAATTTTTCAACGAAAACATTATCGTTGGCCAGACATGCCTTATGGTTATCAGAAAACTATTTCTGGTGCGCATTCGCATCATGTTGCTGAAAATGGCAGGTTCGAAGGAATTAGGATTAGAGAAATTCATTTAGAAGAAGATCCTGCGGCTTGGAATCCTGAAACGGGAGCTATAGATTATAATCGTGCTGGTGTCCCTTTAGTTGAAATTGTTACTGAACCAGATTTTACTAACGCTGAAGATGTTGAAGATTGGTTGAGGAAATTAGTTCTTACGCTCTCTTATATAAAAGCATTGAACAAAGATGCGGGAATTAAAGCTGATGTGAATATAAATATTAAGGGACTGACCGAACGTGCGGAAATAAAAAATGTTAATTCTGCTTCTGAAATTGTTAAAGCAATTCATGCCGAAGTTTCTAGACATATAAAAGAAAAGCCGATTAAACGAGAAACTCGTCGATGGAATTCATTTAAAAATGCAACCGAATTAATGAGGAGCAAAGAAGAGCAGGCTGATTATCGTTTTATTTCTGATCCTGATTTGCCGATGATACCTTTGACAAAAAAAAGAATTGCCGAGCTACAGAAAAATATTCCGGAGACTCCAATGCAGAAATTGAGCGCTATTATCTCAAAGCATAAAATTTCACCTGATGATGCAAAGGTTTTAACAAAAAATTTAGAAATTGTTGAATTTTTTGAAGAAATCGCTGAAAAAATTCCGCCTAAGTTTGCATTGCCTTGGATAACAATCGAATGGCTTTCGGTTTTAAACTATAATAAAAAAACTATGGATGAGGTTTCTGTGGATCCGAAACATTTCATCGAACTTTTGGATTTATTGCGGAAAGAGGTTATAACGCCATTAAAAGCGAAGGAAATTTTAAGGAAGTTTGTGCCTAAATCTTTCTCGCCTGGAAATGAGGCAAAGAAATCCGAGAAAATTGATGATGAGAAAGAACTACAGAAAATTATATTATCGATTTTGGATAAACATAAAAACAGTGCAGCTGATTACAAAAACGGCGAAGATAAGGCGTTTCATTTTTTGATGGGGCAGATAATGCAGGTTACTCAAAAACGAGCTGATTTTGTTATTGCTAAAAAAGTTTTGGAAAAAGAATTGAAAAAATAATTAGATTTATTATACTGGACAATTATCTGAAGTTATTCTTACCCATTCTGGCTTTGGTTCTGAGAAGCATTCGCACAAGACTTCATCGACTTCAACTTTAGAATAAATCTGTTCACCGCTTGGGCATTGCGTATTTGCACAGGCACACGGATCAGAAAAACATCCCATCACTTTAGTCCAATCATCCCGTGGTTCGCTAAAACATTCACATGATGTTTCCCCGATTTCTGAAGTTTGAAAATAGATATCTTCGTTTAAGGAGCATATAGTATCTTTACATTTGCATGGATTTTCAATTTTACAAAAATTCGAGCATCCGTCGCCGTTTAGGGTATTTTCGTCGTCGCACTCTTCTGCATCAGTTTTCAATCCATCACCACATGTTTCTGGACATTCACCAATGCTGTCTCCGTGTTCAATGTGAGCTTTAACCTCTGTAATTTTAACGACCATGTTTGTTAATTTATTTTCTTGATTATGACAAATTTCAGAAGTATCCTGATCAATAATTAAGAATGCCCACCATGGTTTTGCTGTTTTAACAATTTCTCCTGTCTGGGTATTAATAAGTGTTTCAAGATTAATTGCTGTATTAAATACCCCTAAAATCTTTCCTGTTTTTTTTGCTGTTGCTTTAAAAACGGTATTCAATCTTTCTCCCTCCTGAATTTCTTTTAATTCAATGGAAAAACCCTCAGTTGTCTGCAATTCTTCAATAGCTTTCTGTAGCGCTTCATCAGGCATGACTGTAATATCCTGTTCTTCTCCCGTGGACAATCGCGCTTTTATAGAAACGTCGCCATTCTGATTAATTTTTTCAGTTACTGACAATTTGGTATTTATTTCAACACCTTTTACTTTTAATGTTGAACGCGTCAATTCTTGCCCTTCAGAAATAACTTTCATTGTCTTAATTGTAACTTTATTTCCCGACTCATCTATATACACTGTTTTTTCAACAAATTCTGTTTTTCCATTTTCAATTTTCGTTTTCGTTTTCATTTTTTTGCCATTTATTTCTTCGATAACTTCTGTTTCTTTTTTTGATTCTTTTCCTTCTTTTTTTACTTCAGTTTCCGATTTAGTTTCCGCTTCACTTTGTGTTCCACTTTTTTCTGACGTTCCTGAATTTGATTCTGATTCTTGTCCTGCTGAATTAGTTTGGGTTGATGAGCTTTTTGACGTTGTAGATGAAGATTGTGATGATGAAGATGAAGCAGATGAACTTGATGATCCGCTTGAACCTGAAGAACTTGGCGATGATTGCATTGCATCATCTGCAAAAATAATCCAAACACCCAGGATCATTATGATAGCGAGTGCACTAAAAGAAAAAATCTTTTTCATCTATCCATAAGACTAAGCACATTTAAAATCCTTCTGGTTTGCGGTTAAACTAAATATTTATAAAAAAGACGATTCTTATAATGTCATGGAAAAAGAGGAGAGTGAAATTTTAAAAGTAAGTAATTCACGAAAAGTTTACATTCCTTTTTATTTTATGATTTTTCTTTTATTGGCGACAATTATTTATGCAAAGCTTATTGAAAAACCTATTAATCAGCTTGCGATAATTTTGTCGTTGTCTTTCTCTGTGTTTGTTGTTGTAGTGACAGAAATTCACAGGATACTTGAATCTTATGAGGTTAACAATCATTCTATTATCTATAGAAAAGGAATTATTAATATTACTTCAAAACGTCTTGAATTTACTGCGGTGAGTGATTCTGAAGTTAGGCAGACGTTATGGCAACGTCTTTTCTCGTATGGAAATGTGGAAGTTCACTCGTTTTCAAAAGAGAATGTTACATGCATTAAGAATATTGATGATCCGTATAGTTTTACTAGATTTATTCAAAAAAAAATGATAAAGTTTAGGAAAAACAATGGCTAGACCAGAAATAATTGAAGAACCTACGGAAAAAAAAAGCCATTTTTGGCTAATTTTATTTTTCGTATTTGTAGGAATTTTCATGTTTATTTTTTTTACAACTTTTTATGAAGAAGGCATGAATATCCCTTTGACGGGAAATGTTATTAAGACAAATAAAACTGTCGGCGAAATCATTGTTAACGGAGATCTCAATATTCCTGCAAGTCTTCCTATTAATTCAGGCATGAAAACGTTAGGAATAAAGATAAAGGGTCCGGTATTAATTACTATTGGCAACCAGGAAATTCATTTGAATAAAAGTTCTAGTTTTGTAATTGAAAATTATGAAGGGAAGTTTACTATTGAAGCGAATGTAATATCTAATCTTCATGGAACTGCTGATCAGGTTTTTTTGGATGGTACTCCCATCAAAGAAAAAAAAGGTACGACAAAAGTTTCATTTGACCGGTTAGATTATAATTATATTGAAATGAGGGAAATTCATTTGAATACTTTATCGTATTCGGCGACGGGTATTTTGAAAATAAATGATGGTAAATTTCTTATAAATCTTGTGGAAGAGGAATTTTATGTAAATGATTTTGTCGGGGATTTAGAAATTAATAAGAATTATTTGCGAATCAACGGCAATGCCCGTGATTTTGATGCGAATAAGATACTTGAGAATAAGTAAACAACTTTTTTTACAAAAACCTTTATATACATCGACTTCCTTGCTATTATTACTTCTCTGGGTTTATTTCTGGAGATTTCTAGCATAAAGAGGGGTTTTAGAATGCCTGAAATATTGGAAAAAATAATAAAAGAAAAAATTAGCGCGGACCATCTTTTTTATGTCAGTATGAAATATACCAAAACATGCGATGTTATGGTTAATTTAGTCAAACGATGGAAGATTATGATGGATTATGCGTTTGATGGACTCTTAGAAACTGCTAAACGAAAAAAAGCGATCAAAAAAATTCCTACGGCCCCTAAATTAAAATTAGATCTCATTCGTATTGTATTTGCAAACAATCCTGAGGTTATTGATGCGCTCAATGAATATGAGATGTTTAAACTTATCGATATACTGCAAAAAACGAGAGAAAATGAGTTTCGAAAAGGAGTTTGTCTTAGAGTTACCTACAAAGGAAAAGAAGTGCCTATTAATCTGGATAAATTAAAAGAGTACTCTGAAGTGCTCGAAAGATTTATAAATTTTATCAAGCTTTATGTCCAATCCAAGTAATGGATTTCTGAGTCATTACTGGTATGATTATTAAATTAGTAAGGTTTTAACCTTATCATCCATCTTGGAGTTTAAATATATTCAAAGAAAAAAATGTCAAAAATAAAAAATTATTATTTGAGCATCTTAAAAATTAAAAAAGATCGAGATAATTTTTAACATGTCAAAAACTTCGGTTTTTGAGGATTGTTGAAAATAAAAAAAACAAAAAATTTTCAAAATGTCAAAAATATATGCAATTATTTCGGGAAAAGGAGGCGTTGGTAAAACGACCACTACTATCAATGTAGGTGCTTCATTCAACAAATTAGGTGAAGACGTTATTATTGTTGATGGAAATTTGACGACTCCAAATGTTGGTATACATTTAGGTGCCCCGATTGTTCCTATAACTCTCAATCATGTCTTGAATAATCAGGCAAAAATAGAAGACGCAATTTATGAACATGAATCCGGGACTAAAGTTATCCCTGCATCATTGTCTTTGAAAGAAATAGAAAGAATAGATTATAAAAAAATTCCGGAAATTGTTCGTCGGTTGAAAAAATTTACTGATCACGTTTTAATTGATTCTGCGGCAGGATTAGGTGAAGAAGCACGTGTTTCTATTATTTCTGCTGATGAAATTATTATTGTCACGAATGCAGAGATGTCTGCTGTGACTGATGCTTTGAAAACAATTAAACTTGCTGAAGAATATAATAAATTTGTTAAGGGAGTTATTATTACTCGTTATCGAGGCACGAAATTAGAAATGTCAATGACTAACATCAAATATATGCTGGAGGTTCCAATTTTGGGAATTATTCCTGAAGATGATTGCGTAAAAATGTCGCAGATTATCAAAAATGCTGTTGTTCATACACATCCTCGTTCAAAGGCTGCTCGCCATTATTTAATGACTTCTAAAAGAATTTTAGGAGAAGATATTGATGTGGAATATCCTACTTCTGGCATTTTTGGGGGATTTTTTCGCGTAATAGGATTGAAGTGATCACATCAAAAGGTATATAAATAATCTTTCAAAAATATCATCATGGAGAACGTTGTATCATTTAATGATTGGCAGAAGCTTGACTTGAGAACTGGCGAGATTTTAGAAGTCGAGGAAGTCAAGGGAGCGGATAAGCTGTATAAATTGAAAATTGATATTGGGACAGAGACTCGAATATTAGTTGCGGGATTAAAACAATATTATACGCGCGACGAATTAGAAGGAAAAAAATGTATTATTTTTGCAAATTTAGAACCTAAGATGATTAAGGGAATACAGAGTCATGGCATGTTATTAGCTGCAGTGAACGAAGATCATAGCGAAGTCAAATTACTTCAGGCAGATGGCGTTGCTGAATTAGGCTGGAAGATTAGCTGATCTTTCTTTTTGGAGGGACGTCATCAACTCCTTCATATTTTTTTGCTTCTTTTTTAACCAGCCATTCTAGATTTTCAATATCACGTTCTTCTTTTCCATACAAGATCACTTTTGCTCTTAACAATCCGGGCGATCCAGTATGCAGTGTATACTGTTCTGGATAAAATGTTTGTTCTGTATCATAGAGTATAGTCACATTATGATTCAAATCATAATAGATAAATGGAGGCTCTGGTTTTTTTAGTATTTTACCACCCCACTGCTCTGGCAGTATGTTTTCTATATTTTTTGCATTATCAAAAAAATCTCTAAATCTTGTCGGCCACCAGAAATCCTTGGCTTTACCAAAATAAATAGTTTTTTTCATATTTAGCAAATGTATTTTGGATTATAAAATATTTATGTCCATAAATCTAAAACCACATTCTAGCTTTAAGGTTTTAGATTTTGGATCACAAGAAAATGCGATGCATTTTCTGTGCAGAAAATTCCGCATTAAGAAAGAATTTTCTTGCATCCAGAAAACTAAAACAAACCACACACTTTAGTGTGTGGTACACACAAGGTTTTCTTGATTTTATTGAAAATAATCTTTATAAATTTCTAAAACTGCATCTGCTTCTCTCGCGGATTGATGGAGAAATTCAAATGCTTTTACTCTTTCTTCTGTTTTTTTCAATTCTGTTTTTATTAATTTAGATCCTATTCCTTTCAGGACTGATGTGCCGATATTTAAAAATAGGCCATAGAGGATAATAAATGGAGGAGGATTCATTGTTAGAACGAATGGCGTGAATGCCGCACATACTGTTTGAGATGCTCCTGCTACATCGCGAGCCATGAGTAAATCTTCGAGATGAGGATTATTCATGATAACACTGACGTACTTTTTTATAACTCATTTCGTTATAATTAGAAATAATATTTGTAAGCTTATAATCTTCAAAGTTTTCTAGTATTCGAATAAGGTCTTCTGGTATTTCTGTATGTTCTTTTACTGAAGGTTGAACGGCATAGTGATAGCTTTCGTCTTTTTTTATTGGTATAATATAATAGGAGGAAAATAAAGTACTTTTAAAAATTTTTGGAATTAGTTCTCGATAAATAAGAACCTCTCTCTTCCATTATTTCTTTTTCTTCATAGGAAAGTTGTCGAGGCATTATGAGAATATTACCTTTGGTTTTTTAAAATTATCTTTTAGCCCATCCAACGAGAGTTGTTAAGAATACTATCAGTAATTCTCCCAATATGATATCGGTTCTTAGTAGAAAAGCATAATCTTTAATGAATAAAGGAATGGTGATTATTGCATTTATAAGTATTGTTATAAGCACAAATATGATCCCGACTAAAAATCCGTGAAGTAGACTGCCTTTTATCTCCTTTTTCCAAAAATAACTGAGGCTACATAAAAGTGTAAATATTATTAACAGCGGAATATGAATGATATAATAGACGTAGTTTTCTGGGTTTAGCTTAAAGCCAAATAATAAAATGGATGTTTCAAAAAAAATGAGGATTGCAAGAGCTATTCCCCATGTAATGGCTCGGATAAGTTTCATATTGTTTTAAGTATAGAATAATTTTTAAGGTTTGTTATGTGATGTAATTGATTGTAAATACAAATCTTTAAAAATTATTTTCTTATTTTTATATTATGCAAGAACAAAAAAAGAGGGAAACTGCTTATAAAATTCGAGTTGGCGAATTAATTCGGGGAAATAAAATTTTTGAGACTGTTATTGGGAAGGAGGTAAATCCTAACCCCCGTTTATTATACGTTGAATTAGGAAATAAAAAATTATCTCGTGTTAATATTATCGCTAATATAGTCGACAAATATGAATCAAACAACGAGGCGAGATTTGCTTCAATTACTGTAGATGATGGCAGCGGTCAAATAAAGGCGCGAGTTTTTGGAGACGATCTTTTGAAATTCAATAATCTTATTCAAGGAGATACTATTCTTATCATTGGCTTATTACGGTCTTATAATCAGGAAATGTATATCTTGCCAGAAATTGTTCGAAAACAAGATCCTAAATATCTGCTTGTGCGAAAACTTGAAATTGATTCTTTAGGTCCAAAAAATGTCCGTCCTGAAGATAAAAAAGAAATTAGGGCTATTCGTGACGAGATTATCGAAACTATTAAAGAGGCTGAGCAATATAACGGTATTGACAAAGAGGAAATTATTATGAAATTCAAAGATTTTAAACCTCAGACTGTGAGTCAAGAAATTACAAAGCTACTCGAGGAAGGCATCATTTATGAGCCGAAGCCTGGACGAGTAAGATACTTGGGATGAAATCGCGAGAATTTAATAGTTTAATGCCAAAGGTAAATCATGCATGGGCATCTGATGTACTTAATGTTTCTTTAAATTCTGGGCTGGGGCCGGATCTTTTTGACGAAGGGAAATTTGTTGAATTAAAATTTTCGCTCATCAATCCTAAGCCTTATAATTGTGAAAAATTGAGAAAATATCCTAAAGCTTGGATCGTTGATTAGGACCAAATGGAATACGGAGAAAACTTTTTCGGTCTTGGATTTTTGGGATTAAGCTTTATGAAATTGATAGAGCAGTACAAAAAATTAGATCCTTCAATGCCGAAGAACTTGAAAAATTGGTTTTGAAAAGAGAATTGTACGTCGTGAAATTTTCTTGGATGGATCAATATTCGCCGAGCAGAACCTCTGGAAAGACTGCTATATCTGAATGGGACAATATTTTGCGTTATCCGAAATACAAAGATATCCCATCTGTTGTTTATAAAATGATATGGTCGTAACATTAAGTTTTCATTTCGGAGCATCCAAAAAACCCGAACAAACCACACCCTTTAGAGTGTGGTAAAACACCAGGTTTTTTTGATTTTACTGAAGGTGTTGATCCTGAATTGTTTTAGTTTTCATTTTCAAGTAAAATCTTGTCGTCGGTAGATTTAATAATCACTAGTTTTTAGCTTTTCTATGGATAGTACGAAAAATCATCTTATTAAGTATTTGGCTTGTTCGGTTGCGAGAAGTACCGGTAATGTGAATGCGTATCGTAGAATTCGTCGATTTTTTAGTACAGAGCGAAAAGCAGACGGAGTTAATTGTCATGGATTTACTTTATTTGCATTAGGTATTGATCCATCTCCTCGTCCCCGTTATATAGACCCTGAAATAATGGAGGAATTTTTGTACGAAGGTTGTTTTCGATCTCAAATGGGTAATGGCACGATTATTGCTTTTATAGAGGGACGGAGTGATATCGCGCATACTTCTGTTTATATTCCAACATCCCAAAGTCCTTTATTAATACAAAAAAAAGATATCGGATTTAAATATTCCATTAAAACTTTGGAACAAGTTTTCGAAGATGATCCTGTATTGAAACATGAAACTCGAATTGAGTTTTATAAGTACATGCCTAAATACGGTAAAATTCCTCGTTATTTTACTAGTAATGCTTAAAAACTCTCCTTTTCTTCCTGATTCATGGAATATGAAAAACTTTTGGATGAAGCATATGCAAAAATAAAGCCTTTAGAGAAAACTCGCGATAGATTCGAAATTCCAAAAATTGAAGGTCATGTTGAGGGAAATAAAACTATACTTACAAACTTGGGACAGATTGCTTCTTATGCCCGTAGAGATGTAGATCATATTTTGAAATACTTAATGAAAGAATTGGCAACTCCTGGAATGATTAAAGAAAATCGAGCAATTCTTATGAGGAAAATCACCTCTCAAAAAATTAATGAAAAAATTCAAGACTATACTAATGAATTTGTTATTTGCCGTCAATGTGGTAAACCTGATACTGAAATTATAAAGGAGAAAGGCTTCTCTTTCATTAATTGTTTAGCGTGTGGCGCAAAACATTCTGTTCGCAGTAAAATTTAAATTTATAAACTTCTCCATCTTTTATTAAAGATGAAAAAAAGACTCAGGAAAAAAAATTCTTCTTTAAATTTATTTCCTTTGCAAAAACAATTAGAAAAGGAAGCTGAAGAAGTAGAACGATGGATTATTGAGCGAAAGAAATTTCTTAAAAAATTGGCATGGGTTGTGGGCATTATCACTTTTTTATTAATTATTTCCCATTTTTATTTGCGAGTTAATGGAGTTGGAGTTTAGGATTGATTAATTGCCTGAAAGTAGTTATGTAACTTTGTTGCTTTCAGCAGCCAAAGTTTTTTATTTTTATTAATTCCTTTTAACAGAATGAGCGAGCAGGCAGTTAATCCTTTAAAATTTTATAGGATCTCTGAAGAAACCTTTAAATAGTAATTATCTGAGAGTATGTTATGGCTACAAAAGGCAAAGATAAAAATAAACCTACTTCGAAAAAATATACTAAGTATAAGATTGATGGTGACAAAATAACTAGAGCAAAGTATTGTCCGCGTTGCGGTCCTGGGATTTTTTTAATGATTGATACAAGTAGAAATTATTGTGGGCGATGCCATTATACAGAGTTTAATAAAAAGTGATTAGATATTTCGTGTGCTTATAGTACTGTCAGTTGTAACTTCATTCTTGTGTAAATATTCAAAATATTTTCTTTTTTATAAAACGTTATACGTCTGCATTGTCAAAAGAAGAGTACTATCACCCCTTCTCATTGTGCATAAAATTGCCTGATTCTAGACAGGATTAGTATGTAATCAACTGAGAATTTTATAAACCCTAGAAGAACCGGTGTCATACAAAAATAGTATGTCTTGGCTCTTCTGGGGAAAAAGAGGTGATAATTAATGGATGGAAAACTTGTATTTAAATCTTTCGGTGTGTTATAACTTTCTAATGACATCATACCATTTCTCGATTTATACTTATAGTGCGATTGGAAAATAGTTTATAAGCTTTGCTTAATTAGCCTATTTATGGGGTTTGAGGAAATTCTTAATACTGATGATGTTCAAGAAGAGAAGGCCGTAGTTAAAGAGAAGATTACGCCTAATCAGGTATACGATGTAATTACCAGCAAGAAACCAGACTGGCAGGCTATAATATATGATCTTATCAATTCAGAGCAATTGGACCCCTGGGATGTAGATTTGATTTTATTAACTAATAAATATTTTGAGAAGATATTTGAATTGGAGCAGGATCCGGATTTTTATGTTTCAAGTAAGGTGCTTCTGGCTGCGGCATTGTTATTACGATTAAAATCTGAGTTTTTATTGAATAAGTATATTCGAAGCATTGATGAAATATTATTTGGGAAAAAAGAAGAGAAGACTTATGTTGCTGAAAAGATTCAGATTGATGAAAATGAACTTCCCTTACTGATTCCTAAGACTCCATTGCCCCGTTTGAAGAAAATTACGCTGCAAGAATTGATAGACGCATTGAATCATGCAATTAATACTGAGACTCGAAGAATTAAACGAGAGATTCAGGTTAAACATGCACACAAGTTATTGCAGATAGATATTTCCAAATTTCGGCGAATTGATATTAAAGATAGAATAAAAGAACTGCATAATCGAATTTTGTCAATCATGCAAGCAAGCAAGTCAATAACGTATTCTCAATTGACAAATAATGATAAGGAACATAAGTTAGCTACTTTTCTTCCGTTGCTTCATTTATCTAATACAAGAAAGTTATGGTTAGAACAGAAAAATCATTTGGATGATATTATGATTTATTTGTATAAACATTTTGAAGATAATCGGGAGCATTTTATGGAAGATTTAGAAGAGGATGTTGAGGAAATGAAAAAGGAATTGGAGTTATTGAAACAATCGGAAAATATTGATGAGAAAAAATCCGGTTTAGAAAAGGCTCGGGAAAAAATTATACAGCGAAAAAAATTCGAGCAAGATATACGAAATGAATTAAAAGATGAACTTAAAATAAATCTGCCTAGCTTTGGAAATAGAGGCTTTAGCTAAAGAAGCCTTAGCTTTGGAAGAGGCAGAAAATTCTGACAAAGAAAAAATTGATGAAGTAACTGGATTTAGTAATACCGAAATGTAATTTTATTGATAATTTTTTAGGAAAATGTTGGTAATAATAAAATTGTATTAAGTCTCGCACACTCGATTTTTTAACTAAAAAGTTGTATTGGAAATTTTTTAGTTGAATAGATTTATTTCAAAAAATTATCTTCCCACTTTCTTATTGAGGACTCGTCAATTAATCTTTTGTTATTGGGAAAATTATTTATTGTTTTTTTTTACGATAGCTCCAACCCATAAATAGTCCTACTGCAATTCCTGCTAAATGAGCCAACGTTCCGACGTTTGTTGGGCCGAATGCACCCAATGTTCTTAAAACATCTCCGGAAACCCAGAGAATTGAGGCGAGTATTAATGGCATCGGTAATCCGAAAGCAAAGATTAGCATAAATGGCAGTATGGTAGTTAACGCACCTATAATTCCATAAATTGCACCGCTTGCTCCTAAACTTGAATCGTAAAAGTTAATGGCGAAAACATTTGCTAAAATTCCTGAGACTAGAAAAATTAAAAGGAATCTATTACTACCTATTTTCTTTTCTAAAATAATTCCAAAAAAAACTAACGCAAATAGATTATAGAACAAATGAGCAATATCTCCATGCAAGAAAATTGATGTTACAAATCTCCATATTTCATCGTTGTTTGCGCGATCATCGAGAACAAAAAAATCTGTGAATCCAGGAATAATAATTTGTAACAAAAATGCAATTATGCAAAAGACACTTAGCCATATAAAAAATAATTTTGATTTTGCCATATATTTCTAAGAAAATATGATTTAAAAGTTTGTGTGTTGAAAATTTAAATAGGAATGTTGTTTCTAGTTCTTATGGCCTTCAATATTACCCATAAAGACAAAAAAACAAATGCACGCGTAGGAATTTTGCAGACAAAATCTGGAGCTATTGAGACGCCTTTTTTTATGCCTGTGGCAACTAAAGCGACAACGAAATTTATCAATTCGCAACAACTTGAGGAAATGAAGATTAAAGCGGTTATTTCAAATGCTTTTATTCTTTCGCTTCGGCCGGGTAAAGAGGTTATTAAAAAAGTCGGAGATCTTGGAAAATTTATGAATTTTTCTGGTGTTAATTTTACTGACTCTGGAGGGTTTCAGATGTATTCAGAGTATTTGTATTTGAAATCTGATGATTCTGGAGTATGGTTTAAGAATCCGATTTCTGGAGAAACTATTTTTATGACTCCGGAAAAAAATATGGACATTCAATTAGACATCGGCGCTGATGTTGCAATGTGTCTTGATACTATGCCATTATATGGCCAGTCAAAAAAAGATATTCTGCAGGCGGTTGAACGAACTGTTGCATGGGCTGAACGATGTAAAAAAGAGCATGACCGCTTACAAAAAAAAGTTCCGCAGAAAAGAAGGCAATTATTATTTTCAATTTCTCAGGGAGGAATTTATAGTGATTTACGAAAACATTGTGTCGAGCAATTACTTAAATACGATTTTGACGGATTTGCAATCGGTGGGGTCGCGTTGCCGGAACAATTGTATGGAGGGAATATTGAAGATGTAAAAAAACAGGAACAAGAAATTATTCGCGTTCACAAAAAAATTGTTCCTGAAAATAAAATTTGTTATTTGATGGGGGAAGGAGATCCATTATGGATGTTAGATGCTATTGCTTTAGGAGTTGACTGTTTTGATTCTCGTTTTCCAACACAGTCTGCTCGGCGAGGGTCTTTATTGACATGGCAAGGTAAATTAAAAATTTTGAATAAACAATATACTTTTGACCAAAAGCCGATCGATAAAAATTGCAAATGTTTCGCCTGCAAGAATTATACTCGCTCTTACATTAGACATTTATTGAAAGAAGATGAAGCTGTAGGAAAAGAATTAGCAAGTTATCATAATTTGTTTTTCATGAATGAGTTGATTGAGAAAGCAAAAGAAGCTATAAAGAAAAAAAAGTTTTCAGTTTTTAAAAATAAAATTGAGAAAATTTTCTCGAAAAAGTAAAAGAATCACCAGCGAAATGTTTTTAAACTTAGCAAATACAATCTGTGTATGGTTAACGGTATAGAAAGACCACTAGATGTTTTGAATAATGCGAAAGGCAAGGAAGTTTTGGTACAACTCAAAAACAACCGCCAAATGGTTGGCACGCTTTTAGCATTCGATATTCACATCAATATAGTCTTGGAAAACGCTAAAGAGATAATCGAAAGCGAAGACCGAAGAAGTGTCGGATTGACTTTTTTGAGAGGAGACACAATAATTTTTATATCGCCTGCAAGTATTGCAAAAAGCGATAGAAATTGATTGAGCTTTGACCTATTTTTGATTGGCACGGTCTCTGTTCTGAAAAATTATATCTAGTGTGAGCTAGATTTTTAAAGATTGATTTCTTGAAATGAAAATGAAATCGGTTACTCAAGAAGATTTAATGGGTTGTGGTATTGCTTGTGCTGCTGTAATTTTAAATAAGTCTTACGATTCAACGAAAAAGTTGTTTAATAAAAATCATGCAATCTCTAGAGGATATTATTGCGGGAAAATAGTAAAAGTATTAAATAGACCTAAAAAAGAATTTTATAAGTTTGCAAAAGTTAATGATAGAAACAAAAAATTCTTACAAGAAAATGGAACGATAATTTTTACTAAAGGGAATAAATATCCCTTGGGATATTATCTTATTAAGACTAGGAGGGGTTGGATGAATCCTTGGATAAATTTTCCTAAATTATCTGCAGAAAGCGGATTTCAGAAGAAATTACCTGGAAAAGCAGCCTGGATAATTTTTAGAAATATATAATTACAAATTAACTTCCATCAAATCATGCGCTATTTTTGTGTTTGGAAAAATTTTCTTTGCTTCATTGAGCAAATTTTTCTCTTTGAATTCATGCCGTTGAGAAATATGCGTAAGAATTAATTGTTTCGCTTTTCCCGCCTTTGCTATTTCGGCTGCCATAACCGACGTCAAATGCAAATATTGTTTTGCCAAATCTTTCTCTTCTTCGGCATACGTTGATTCAATAATTGCGATGTCAGCATTTTGCGCCAGTTTTTTCGCATTACTACAATAGCCCGTATCAAAAATAAAACTAACCTTTCTTCCTTTTTCTAATTCAGTTAATTCTTTGTATTTGATTTTCTTTCCTTTTACTAAAATATCTTTTCCTTGTTTGAGAAGATCCAGCTTCTGAAAATCTTCTTTGCTCGGATTTAATTTTTTTAAGATAGCATTAAGTTTTTCTTTTTTTATTTTCAATTTATTTTTTTCATTAAAGGAGTAGCCATTTACCGGAATAGTGTGTGTAAGTTGGATCGCTTCTAAAGAAAAATCTTCATCTTCGAAAAATGTTCCTTTAGCTTCTTTTATGACGAGCTTAATTTTATTAACTGGAATAAAAATGTTCATTAATTCATACATAAATTTTTTAGTTCCTAATGGACCATAGACTTCTAAGGTTTTAGAGTAATTATTAAGTGCAAGGGATTGTAAAAATCCTGGAATGCCTAAAACATGATCGCCATGCCAATGTGTTATTAACAATTTATTTACTTTGCACATGTTTAGTTTTGCTTTTCTAAATTGTCTTTGAGTTCCTTCTCCACAATCTATTAATATGTTTTCTCCTTTGTATTGGAGAAGAATTGAAGTATGATTTCGTGTTTCTGTTGGAATTGCCTGACTAGTTCCGAGAAAAATTATTTTTATTTGTTGCATCATATATGTTGCAAACAATTATTTAAATAGTTTTCACTGGAAAAATTTAAAAGTTGGATAAATATGTAGTAATATGAAAAAGTTGGTGTTTTGTATGATATTATTATTAAGTATGCAATTGCTTATTGCTGCAAAGTTGGATATTACTGTAGGCGAGAATTATAATCCTGGAGACGAAGTTGAATTTATTATTAATTTATACGACGATTCGAATAACAAATTAAACGACTCGGTTAATTATGAAATTGTCGATTTCTATACGGAAAAAATTTCTGAAAGTACGACAATGAGTGGAGCTCAAACAAAATTCAAACTTCCGGATAATGCGATTCGAGGATATTGGGCAATAATTGCAGTTTATAATGGTCAGGAACAAAAGCAATTATTCAATGTTATGGAATTAGAAAAAGCACTTATTACTTTGGATGGTGAAACCATTATTGTAAAAAACGTCGGTAATGTTCCATATAGAAAACCTATTCAAATTTTAATTGGAGAGTTTGAAGAAACAGCGTTAGTGCCTTTAGGAATTGGAGAAACAAAAGAAATAAAATTAACAGCGCCGGTAGGAGTTTATACAGTCAAAGTCAGTGATGGGACTGAAGATAATAATCTAGTTTTTGAAAATGTTGGATTAACAGGGAATGTTGTTGGATTAGAAAAAGAAGGCGGAAAGAATTTGTTAACGCTGTATCCGATTATTACGTTGTTTATTGTCGTTGTTTTTGCTATTGTAGTTTTTATTGGATTTTTACGAATGCGCACACAAAAATTAAAGTAAATTATATTTTAATTTGTAATAAAATTTAAATAGCTGAGATCTTTTTTTATGTTACAAAAAGGTGTTATATGAAATACAAAAAGATATCTGTGTTTGCTATTCTTTTGTTATTTGTTGCTCCTGGAATTTTTGCATTGCAAAATAAGGACTTTGCAATTTATACTGGCTCTGGCACTTGGGAACATAGCATTACTGCATTTGAAAAATTTTTGGACTGGAAAAATTTGACTTATGAAGAAATAAGTGCATGGGATATTAATCATAATGATTTGCGCCCTTATTATCGTGGAATCTTTATTCCTGGAGGATGGGCTTATAATTATAAAAAATCTATTAGTTCAACCGGCGATCAAAATATTCGGGATTTTATTAATGCTGGTGGGGCATATATTGGAATGAGTGCTGGCGCCTATTATGCATGTGACAATGTTCGTTGGGAAGGAGAAGATTATCCTTATTTCTTGAATTTATTTCATGGAGATTGCATTGGGCCTATCGATGAAATTGCACCATGGCCAGAGTATGTTATGACAACTATGTCTATAAATCAAGCTCATGAAGCTAATGTTTATGAACCAGCAACTGAAGATGTGCTTTATTATGGTGAACCTTATTTTATTCCTTACACTGGACAGGAGATGCAAACTTTTGCGTCATGGAATGTTCCTGCTAATCCATCTGCCGACGGACAACCAGGCATTATTGGTTTTAATTATGGATTTGGCAGAGTATTATTAGTCGGTCCGCATCCTGAAATTGAAGAAGATAGCGATCGTGATGGAACTAATTTTGGTGACGAATTAAATGATAATGGTTCTGACTGGCCATTTTTATGGACTGGTGTTGATTGGATTTTACGACAACCTATTTCACAACCGCCTGAATTACCACAAGGACAAGAACCTGTTGTTAATGATTCTATTGTTCCGATGATTAATTCTTATACAGATACTCCTGATCCTTTGAGTGCTGGGGGTTTGTTAACTATACAAGCAAATGTTACAGATAATGTTAAAGTTGATACTGTACGAGTTAGTATATTAGATGTTTTTTACACTATGAATCCTGAACTTGGAGCTGGAGGAAAGGTATTTTTTGATAATTTTGAATCTGGAACGTTATCAGGGTGGACCACGACCGCAGTTTCCGGCGGACAAGCATGGACTGCAAATAAAACCAATCCTTTTCAAGGAGTTTATGCAGCTCAATCACAGCCACGATCAACCACTGAACCTGCGAGTGTTTTAGAACGGACAATTTCTACTGTTGGCTATCAAGGTATAACGTTGCGTTATAATCGAAGACTTGTTGGATTAGATACTGCTGATGAATTCAAAGCAAAATGGTTTGATGGAAGCTCATGGAGAATATTGGAAGAGACTGTAAGCAATTCAGCAAATGATGCGAATTATGTTTTAAAATCATTTAGTTTGCCCACAAGTGCAAATAATAATCCTAGTTTTAAAATAAGATTTGAATGTACTGCAGGAGCAGTTACTGAATACTGTCGAGTGGATAATGTTAATGTTAGTGCTTCACAAGCTCCGACTGGATTTTACAAATATGTTTTCAATACTACCGGCTTAGTAGCTGGAGAATACGCCTATACTATTTACGCAAATGATTCTTCGAACAATCAACCTGCACCTACAGGTGGAAATTTTACTATAATTTAATTTTATTTATTTTAGATTAAGCAGAACTTTTCTTTAATTATTTGTTATTTAATTGTATTTTTGTGTTACCATAAAAAGCTGTATAAATACA
>JAGVXM010000006.1 GCA_018303785.1 Candidatus Pacearchaeota archaeon | reverse complement strand
TCCAGTTCCACCAAACATATCTAAAACAATATTTCCTTTATAGGAATAAAATTTTATTAATCTATAAATTAAATCTTCTGGAAATGGAGCAGGATGCCCATTTCTTTGTCTTTCTGGTTGGATTTGCCAAAATCCATCTGAAAATTCCTTAAATTCCTCTGCTGTAATATCGGCTTCCTTAGGGTTACCAAATAATTTATCCCCATTTTTAGTAAAAACTAAAACATATTCCCAAGATGGAACTACATGAGGATTTGCTGGGCTTTTCCAACTCCCCCATGCTGTTCTTTTAAGCATGGTTTGTTTATACCAAATAATTTCTGTTCTAAATTTCATTCCTAATTTTCTTAATTGATTTGTAAAATCATGATGTATCGGAACAAAATCTTTTATTCCTGTTGGAGCAATATTTAAAGCAAATCTACCACCAGGAACTAAAACTCTCTGAGTTTCTTTCCAAACTTCATTTAACCAATTAAGATATTCTTGGTAATCCATTTTATCATTGTGGTTGTCATAATCTTTGCCAACATTATAAGGGGGGGAAGTTATAGCTAGATGAATACTATTATCTGGTATTTTTTTCATTACTTCTAAGACATCCCCACTTATTATTTGATTTTCAAATTCCATATTATTTACCCCTATTATTATTTAATGGCTTATCCCAATAAGGACTTTTGCATTTAGGGCATACAATAGGAGCTTCTTCTGTTCTTGTTATCCATTCATGCCCACATCTTTCGCATTTGCATTCAAACATCTTTATTTCTTTTTTACCCATAACTATCTAATAAATGTTTTACTTTAAATACTTTACTATAGTAATAGAGCATAACCGAAAGATTTAAATAGATGTATACTTATAATAATATACTATGAGTATACAAGACATTTCGTGTGGAAAATGCAACGGAAAGAATATTAAGAAAGACGGAGTTAGAGAAACGAAAAATAGGGGCGAAGTTCAAAGGTATAAGTGTAAAGATTGTTCTCATAGATTTTCAATAGACGATGGTTTCTGGAAGATGAAAAACCACGAGTATAAAATAACTTCTTGTATGAACTTGTATTACTCTGGAGTTTCATTAAGGAAAATACAAGAGCATTTACAAATGTTTTCACCTAAAAATTCTCATTATTCAACTATCTATAGATGGATTGTAAAATATGCAAACATGATAAGTACATTGACAGATAACTTACAAGTTCAATCTGGACAAGAGTTAATGTCCGATGAGATGGAATATCATAGATTAGGAGAGCAAAATTGGTTTGTTGATGTAATGGATACAACAACTCGTTATGTAGTCGCTTCCGATTACATGAAAAGCAGAACAATAGAAAACTTAACGAGGGTTCTAAAAAAAGGCAAGTTAGCAACAGGTGAACAGATTAAGGTAATTACGACAGATGGCTTAAAAGGTTATGAAAGAGTTTTAAAGAAAAGTTTTGGATTAAAAACTCATTGGAACCACAAAAGTCCAATAATCCACAATGTTGTTATAGCTTCTGAAAGAGGATTTAACCACAAAATAGAAAGGTTGCATAACACGATTAGAGACAGAACAAAAATCATGCGTGGTTTTCATGGAAGTTTGGAAAGTGCAAAAGCCATTATGAAAGGCATGGAAATTTATTATAACTTCGTTAGAAAGCATCAGGGAATAGACAATAAAACACCGCAAGAGGAAGCCATACCTGAACTGACTTTAAGCACAAATAAATGGTTAAGTTTAATTAAATTGAGTAAAAGATAATTTATTTTTTGTCCCTTTTATCAATCCCATCAAGTTTCTTTTGAGGTAATGATTTATACAATTTTGAGACTTCTTTTGGTTGTGTTATTCTATCTTGTGCAATAATATTAACTAATTCGAATAGCTTGTATGCTACATCTTTATTATCATTAAGATTAATTTCTCCAGGATGTACCGACTCATTTCCTATTACTCTTACAACATCTAAGGCCTCTTTAATTTGTATGGGCAAACCATTTTTTACTAGACTGCCTATACACTCGTCAAGGTCTTTTCCTTCTTCCTTAAGTTGTTTCTTGCATAGTTTTTCTATAGCTAATCTTAATAGAGCCGCTGCAGCTCTTGGAGATTTTTCAACAATACTTGCAGCTTCATTATAATCTAATTTTATTTCTTCCTGTAAGTCCTCATTTGGTGGAGGCATATTTGGATTATCAGGATAAATTAATTTTCCGTCCTTCCAAATAGAGATTTCTTTGCACTTGTTACATAAGGCACCTTTAAAATTAGGCATGTGATGCCAACCGCTACCATCAATGCTTGCATTTTCCAAGATATCTCCCCAAATTTGATGGGTATAAACCCCACAAAAAGGGCAATGGAAATCTTCTCTTTCAAATTCTGGTTTGAGGTATTTCATATTATATTTTTATAGAATCAATCAATTTTATAGTTTTCTATTCTTTAAGTTAACTGCCTTCAATAACTCCCGACAACGCAACAATGCATTGTAAGAAAGGATATATTCTGCAGCTTCATACAATGAATCGAACTTCTGTGTTTGAATAAATTCTACAAAACGGGATTTAATTAATGCTGTTTTGCATCCTGCATTTTTTCCCATTTCGATGTCGCTCATTTTGTCTCCAACCACCCATGAGTTTTTCAGGTTTATAGAAAATTCCTTGGCTGCTCGTTCTAGCAATTTTGTTTTTGGCTTTCGGCATTCACAGTCATGATTTGTTGCGTGAGGGCAATAATACGTTTCTTGAATAATAACTCCTTGATTTTTTAATTCTTGAATCATGAATTCGTTTAGTTTTATGAAATCATTTTCTGAATGATATCCTCTCCCGATTCCTGATTGATTCGTTATAACGAATAAAAGATAATGAGATTGTAGTTTTAGTAAAGCTTCTGTTACATTAGGAAGAAATTTGAAGTCTTCGCGTTTGTATACATATTCATTATCTTCATTAATGACGCCATCACTATCTAAAAAAATAGTTGAATTCATTTTAAAAAATTATACAAGGCAAGGAGAAAATCCCTATTGTCAGCTTGGAAATACTGCATATCTCGAGCTCCTGCACGTGCAAAGGTTTTATTGAATCGAAGATAATAAGCAGGATTATTTTTTGAAGGCTCTTTACCTTCTTTAAAATCCCATTTTCCTTCTTGGACATCATTAACTACAATCATAAAGTCATCTATTTTTCTCTCTTCTTGATTGGCGACATTTCTTGCCATGGATAATGCCTTTTCAAAAATTTGTGGCGACATTATTGCTGAACCAATAGATAGATAAATTCCTCCTTGTAAATGTGAAATAGAATCTACATATTTTAGAAAATCTATTTCAGCGGCTTTTCCCAACGATGCGCCATCATTTAACGGATGTGTGTAAATAATATCATGCCCAAAATGTGGATGAATAGTTAGATTAAAATGAGATTTGTAGGCAGCATTCAAGACGCTGTATTTTTTATGTGGATGGTTTATCAATATTTCTGATGGCATTTTAATAGACAGCTCATCTAATTTTTTTCTAGCAGTTTCTGACAGTTTATCTCTCTCCGGAATTATTATTTTATCTGTTGCAACCATTTCAGCTAAAGATTCCCCGTATCCTTTGTTTTTTCCTGCGCCAGCAATGATTGCAAGATTTTGATATCTTCCTGTTTCTTCCCATAATCCAAATTGGCCTTCGGTTAGATATTTCCTTACATCTTCTTCGGTTTTCCCTTGATACGCAAATTCCCAGTCGTGAATTAAAGTTGCGCCGTTCGTTGCAAGATGAGTTATATATTTTTTTTCAATTAATTCTTGGATTACTAATGATAGTCCATTTTTTATAAGATGAGCACCGCATGCAAGTATAACTTGCTGATTATTTTGTTTTGCCTTCTTTATTTCATTGGCTAGTTTTTCTATCGCCATTGAATCGTCCTCATTGAACTCAGATAGTTTATAATTTGCATTGGGATCTATGATTGCATTAATTGAAGTTTTACTTTCCCGTTCTGATAACGGTAAAAATTTTATTTTAGATTTATTGAACATTAGTCGTTTTAGAAATTTTTTCTTGTAATTCAATAAATGTCGGAGCATACGAGCCAATATGTTTCACTGTAATTCCTGCAGCCATATTTGCTATTTTAGCAGAGTTTTTGAAAAGAGAGAGAGACTTTTCTTTTTGAGTAGATAATGCTAATGCTAATGTTGCTATTGCCGTATCTCCCGCACCGGTTTCCTCAAAAGATTCTTCAGGAATAGTTTTAATATAAATTTTATCGAGTGATTCTTTATTTTCTTTAAACGTTGGAAATAATTTCATGCCATCTTTTCCAATTGTAATCATTATATTTGCATCAAATTCTTTTCTTAAAAAATAACCTGCCTCATCTACTTCTGAATATCCGGACATTAAAACTGCTTCATCTCTGCTCGGAGTAATTAAAAAAGCATTTTTGTATATCGCCTTGAAATCTTTATTTGATGGTTTCGGGTCAATAAATATTTTATGTTTGAATGGATGCAAATAACTCATCAGATCATATGTAATGACTCCTTTGGCATAGTCAGAAACAATTATGATGTCCGCAGATTTAGCCAAATCGAGAATCTCTTGTATTTTATCGTCAAATATTTTTTTTGAAATTTCTTCTTTATCAATTCTAAGGATGTGCTGTTTTTGTCCTGATGTCCATCCGATAACACGTTCTTTGACACAAGTTAAAGAGTTAGTTTTAAAATGGCAAGTAATTTTTTTTTCTTCTAAAAGTTTTTTCAAAATCTCTCCATAGAAATCCTCTCCGGTAAATCCGAATAAATGCACCTCACTTTGAGGAGAAAGATTTGCAACGTTCAAGGCAACATTTGCGGCACCACCTGCTTTATACTCTTCTTTTTCCAGTAATAATACCGGCACTGGAGCTTCAGGACTAATTCTTTTTACTCTGCCAAATGAATATTTATCCAGCATCACATCTCCGATAACCAATACCTTTTTTCTGGGGAAATTGTTAACAATAGTTAGTAATTCTTCGCTCATTTCTTTCATTAGAAAGGTGTTCTTTTAAATTTTTATATCATTGAGTCTACTGGATAATTTTCTGGACTTCTTCTAACACTTGATCAGCAGAAATGCTTTTAGTTAGATTCTCATCATAGACATCCATTTTTTCTGGAAAGAATTCATATAAATATGGAGAGACAAGTTTGTGTAAAAGCCCATACTCTTCCACCTCGTTCGGAGGCGTACAGAAGAATAAGCCAATTGTATGTTTTTTCATTGCAAGTGCAACATGAAGGGCAAAACTATCTGAGCAAATCATAACATTGCAGAGGTTTACAAGTGCAGTGAATTCAAGGTCTGTATTTTGTGGATTATTCCTAAGAATAGTAAGGTTCTCGCTTTTTAGAGCATTGTAAATTTTTTCGTGCTCTTGTATTTCGTTTGGTCCTCCAAATAGCAAGATTTCAAAACCTCTGGCTTTTGCTTTCACTATAAATTCTATAAGATTTAATTGATGCCATTTTTTTGATGGCCATCTATCTGCAGCTCCTAAATGAATGCCTATTAATGAACCTTTAATGGGATTTTTAATAATAAAATCCTTAGCATATTTATTTTCTTTTTCAGATAAAAAAATAGAATGATGCTCTTTATTGTAAGGCAATTCGGCAATTTCAAACATCATTTCCTGATAATTTTTTGTGTTTGATTTTTTTACTTCATCATCAAAAATAGTACTGAGATAATATTCTCCCTGAAAATTAAATGAAGCTGGATAGCCTGCTTCGGCGTAAAAACCGTATTTTTTTCCTGCTTTAATTTGCATTGCTAACGATGTTGCTTCGTCATCGATATCAAAATTATAGAGTATATCATATGAAGGTAGTGGTGCTGAAATAGGAATTGTGATAACCTCTTTTACATACTGGCTAGTCTTTACTATTTCTTCAGATGATTTTTTTGTGATCCATGTTATTTTTGAATCGGGAAATTTATTTTTTAATGCTATTAATAATGGTAAGGTTCTAATGACATCTCCTTTTGCGCCTAATTTAATTATGCAGAGATTCATACATAACCTTAAAAAATAATGTATATAAGTTTTTATATGAACATTACGAATTTTCAATTACTCACTTTAGGAGGTAAAGTTTTGTACTGTGAAAATTACGAATTATAAATTTTGAATTATGAAAATATATATTGCTGGTAAATTGCGAACTGAAAGTGAAAAAGAATTTTTGGAAAAAATTGCTGAATTATGTGAGGAACTCGGCTTTGAAACTTTTTTACCGCATCGCGATGTCGGATTAGCAGAAGATATAAACGATGTTGAAAAAATTTTTAGAGGCGATATCATTGAGGGATTCAAAAATGTAGATTTAGTTGTTGCTGATCTTAATGGATTGCATGTTGGTGCAGGCACTGCCTGGGAGTTGGGCTATGCGTATGCACAAAAAATTCCTCGTATCGGAATTAAAACAGATGAATCTGTCGAAGAAGGATTGGAATATTTAAGTGCAATTCTCATCGGTAGTATGGGAATTGTTGATTCTTTAGAACAATTAAAAGAAAAACTGAAAGAATTTAAGAGAAGAAAAGAATAGTTTCGTTAATTTTTGTAGGCGTCTAAGATTTTTTGGATAATGTTTGTTGTGGAGAGTCCATGTTCTAATTCAAATATTTTATATTCTCCTCCTAAATTTTCTATGAATTCGATTTCCTCTTTTAATTTTTTATTGTCTACACTGCCCCCCTTCACATGTACATCAGGTTTTATGCGCGCTAAATATTCTAAAGGTTTATCTTGCGGGAAAATTACCACATAATCTACTGCTTTTAGTTCTGAAAGCATATATGCACGTTCTATTTCCGGGATAATTGGTCTCTGAGGCCCTTTATTTCTTTTTATTGATTCGTCGCTATTTAATAAAACAATTAGATAATCTCCTAATTCTTTAGCTTTATTCAATAAACGTGCATGTGCTCCATGAATTAAATCAAAACTGCCATTTGTTGTTACTATAATTTTGCTTTTATTTTTAAAGTTGGGTACTACTCTTTCTATTTCTTCAATGGATCTTATTCTTCCGTAGGGCATTTTTTAAAAAACAAAAATAAGTTTAAAAGAATTGTTACTATGTATTATACCTTTGCGAGGTATCTCTCCTGATAAATGCTTCTTTCTTGATGGTCTACATGATATAGCACTTCATCATATAGGTGATGTCGCACTGCAGTTGATAATAATTTGGATTCAAGATGTCCGTTTCCTTTTTCATGCGCATATTTTACAGCTCTTTCAATTGCTAATTCTGATTTTGGCAAACATGCAAAATACGGCACTAACGCTTTGAGACCATCAATGACTGGAAGTTTATCGATGTAATTTTTAATTCGCGTCATGTTTTCAATTATTTTTTCTGCTTCAATATTATTTTTCAATTGCAAGAGATGTTGTTGAGTTTCTCTGCCTAAACGTTCATAACTGAACGGTTCATTCTTTTTCAAATAGAACTCTGCTAAAATATGTCCCTGAGGAACTTGTGTAACAAAATACGAAATTTTTCGCAATTCAGCATTTTGTGCTCGATATATTTCTAGATCAGTTTCATTAAGCCATATTTCTGAATTATCTTTCATATGTTTTAAATCAGGTCCGACCCACTCTTTTAAAAATTTTAATACACTTTTATCAAAAAAAGTATCTGGAACATCATAATTATCCGGGATACTATAAAAACCATGCTCATGAGAATATTCTCCTAATTTAACTCCAGCATAAGGAGCGAAGGTAGAAAACCAGGCCATTGTCGGACCGCCGGTTTGCTCTCGCAAATCTACATTTAATTTTACAAGTTCTAAATCAGCGTCCAAATTCATTTTAGTTGGAAGCGTAGTTGCACCATACGGCAATGCAGTTATTTGTTCTGTCCTTATTTTGAAATCTCTATCTACTAATTTTTTCATTCCTTCATACATTAATTCTTGAGGCATTGCACGATCTAAAACTTCTTTTCTTATAACCGGATCTGCTGCTTCAATTGCTAAAGTTAATCCAAAACATCCGGCATCTTTTAGTATATCTAATCTATTTTCATCTTTCACCATTTCCCATCGCATTTGCGCGTGATAGGGAATTCCGACTTCATCGAGGTACCTCTCAGAAAATTGCGGCAGCCATTCCTTGATATCAAATCCGTGCACATCGTCTTGACAATACAAAACTTGAGTGGGCCATTTTTCAGCAATTTCTCGTGCTTCAGCAATAACATCATTAACACTGCGCACATTAAACGGAAATAATCTTCCAAAGCCTAGCTTATTTAATTTAGATTCTGATGAACAGCTTGAGGTATCACTAATAACGGGCAAATTGAAACTAGATTTAACCATTGCAATAATTTCTGGTGTTGCTTTTATATCTTCTGGTTCACTGCTGTTATAACAATAGGTGCACTTGTATGGACAACCAGTCATGGTGATAAAACTTTTTATTTTACTTTTTGCATGTTCAGGATATTCTCGGTAAAAGGCCTCGCGATCAGGTAAAGGGAAACGTTGTTTTTGTGTCATGGTTAAAATTCCTTTTTCAGCTTCACCATTCAAAATTTTGGTTAATGAATGGAATCCCTCACTCATCACGACATAATCAGAATGTAATAAGGAATCGGAGGGAAAATAAGTTGCATGAGGGCCGCCAATAATAGTTGCTATATTTGGAAAATCTTTTTTTAAACGATCATACGCTTCAAATAATTGCAAATGATTTCCGGTATAAATGTTAAAACCGATTATATTAGGTTTAAAATCTTTAACTGCTTCAAAAAAAGGTTCGAAATCGTGATCTTTAACCAAATGATAATTTCTCTCCCAGCTTAGATCGCGCGCTAAACCTCCTAAATGAAGGATTCCTAAGGGTTCAATGACTGAGTAACTTGCTCCCAATAATAACCTTCCTTTGGATTTCTTCACCATTTTGTTCTTTTTATTTTATCGAACCGACTATAAAAATCTTTCTCATTAAAGCAATGACTTTTCTGATATATATTATTATCTCTCACCCAGCGGATTAGTTGATTTGATCTCTGTTTCTCGCCAGCCAGGATCAAAGGCTTTTTTATTTTTAATATCAGCAAAGGATTTTTGGTAGATGTATAATCGTGCAATACATAATTCCATGGTCCAGAAAAATTGAACCGGTGTTCTTGGTTGTAAGAGCACAAATAACACTCCTTCTTTTATTTCATTAAAAAATGATTTTGTTCGCGGCATGTCAGGAATTAATTTGCTGACGTTTTCATGAGCTTTTATTGTTCGTACTCGTTGATTTAACCAATCTTGAAAATTATCCGGATATTTGACGTAGACTGTTGCTTTTGGTGCATATTTATTTCTATATCCTTTTTTCCAGATGAGATAGGGAATAACGGCATCTTCTGGAACATCTAATGGTATATCAGTTATTAACGAATTTCTTATTGCAAACAAATATCCAGTTGACTGAAAAAATTTTTTTTCTTTATCTAATCGCTGACGTGTTTTATCAATACCTTTATAGACTACATGAGCCCAATAACCAAATTTATTATTTTTAGGATTTATCGGAATTGGCCTGCCAGTTACACAGCCAACTGTTTTATCTTCAAATGCGCTCATGATTTCTTTAATTGCATTCTCTCCTAAAAAAACATCGCCATCTGTAAAAATTAAAATATCGTCTTTATTAGCAGAAAAATATTGCTCAAACAATAAGTTTAACGCATATGGTTTTCCCTCTCCCGGATCTGGAAAAAATTCGAACTTTTTTTCTTTTATATGTTCTCTCAAAAATTCCTCTACTTCAGGAAATGGATCGCAAACAACAATTTTAAAATCTTTTTTTAATTTTTTTAGTTGTGCTAGAATTATTTGTGTTGCTTTTAATGTTGACTTAGGTTCTTTATAGGAGGTAATAATTACGGTGATCATTATTTTTATTGTAATTGCTGTCTTATAAAAATGTTTATATAATTTTATCTATTACCTAACATATGGAAGGAAAAAGTCCTCGAGATATTCTGAGTGAAAGATTATCTTCTGCAAAAATTGAGGCGCATAATTTATTGAGGCTTATATCTTCAGTGGATATTGGAAATTATAGCTACAAAGTTCAGGTAGATCCTCATCCAGATTCTCCTTATTTTCCGCATTTTTTTCCTGCTGAGGGAATTTCTAAAAGCTTATTGGGGCTATTGAATCCGCTGAAAGTAATTTTCAGGTTATTAATAAAGCTGATTTAGAAAATGAAATTTACACTCATTATATATTTTTTAATGATGGATCTAAGATCCTATTAACAGATACTGAAATTCAAGATATTAAAATAAGAGAACGAATTATTTAAACAACTTCAAACGGATAATCATCCGGCCTTATAATTACGAGTTTTTCGTTTTCTGGCGTGAGTAATTCTAAGCGTACTTTACTTTTTCCATGCTTTCCAATATCCGAAATTTCAATACCCAATACCTTACATTTTTTTCCGGCAACTAATATTTCGTCGTCTTTTTTAATTTCCTTAGCCGACTTTTTCATTACTCCACATAAAAAAACAAACTTATAAAGTTTGTTGTAATGATTTTTTGATGGAAAAACTAACTGGAAAAAATGCCATTATCCTGTGTTCTGGCGGAATAGATAGTGTGACTACTGCTTTTTATGTAAAGAAAAAATTATCATATGAAAAATTAAAGATATTATTTTTTAATTATGGGCAACGGGGAATTGACCAAGAAAGAAGATGCAGTAAAAATTGTGCTAAAGAATTACATGCTGAATTTAAAGAAATTGTTTTGCCTAAAATAAAGATAGATGCTAAGGTAAAAAAGGTGAAAGATTTGAGAAATACGAAAAAAGAAAGTGATAATTTTTATATTCCATTTAGAAATTCTTTGTTTATTGTACATGCATTATCTTTGGCAGAATCATTGCATATAAAAGATAAAAAGTTATATGATATTTTTGTCGGATTTAAATGCGAAGGAAAAGAAACGTATCCAGATACAACTAAAAAATATGTAAAAAAAATTATTGAAATAATTGCATTACATTCGTTTAAAGGAAAATTAAAAACGCCTTTAATTAATAAGGATAAAAATGAAATAGTTTTGTTGGGAGACAAACTAGGGGTAGATTTTAGAAATACTTATAGTTGCTATTCGGGGGAAAAAGATCATTGCGGAACGTGTTTAGCATGTCGATTGAGAATGGAGGGATTTTATTGGGCAAATAAAAAAGATCCAACTTATTATTTACAAAATTAATTTTTTATACTCATCTATATATTTTTGGTAAATAATATCCCAGTCATACTTTGTTGCTTTTTGTTCATTATTTTTTTTAATTTGCTCTCGTACGTTTTTATTTTCTATAAGAAGAATAATTTTTTCTTCAATTGCTTTGATATCTCCATAGCTCGTGAAAAATCCATTTTCAGGTTCTTTCATCTCAAAGGGGATGCCGTTTACTGGCGAGGCAATAATTGGGAGACCTGATGCCATGGCTTCAAACAAGGTTAATGGTAGGCCTTCTCGATAACTTGGCAGTACATACATATCTGCTGCTTGATACATTTCTGCAATTTTATCTTTTCCTCTTAATGGACCGAGGTAATACATATTTTTGTAAGGCTTAATTAATTGTTTTACTTCTTCTGCTTTTCCTTCGTCAGGACCCACCCAAACAAACGCGATATCATTTCTTTTTTTGGATATATTTATTGCTGCCTTCGCCAGCATTTCAGGACCTTTCGTCGGATTTAATCTGCCGAAAAATAATACCATATTTTTTTCTTGAATATTATTTTTCTTTTTAAATTCATTTTTTGTAATTTTTTTGAAAAAAATAGAATCCATGCCATTATTGATAACCTTTATTTTTTCTTTCGTTGTAAACTTTTGAAGCATATCAAGTTCCCATGGTGTAATCGCAATTACTTTGTCAATCATTCTAAACGCAAATCGGTTAAAGATAAGATCGTTGAGAAATAAAAAAGGCCTTATGATTTTTGGTCTGAATGATGCGTCAGTCCAGGGACAATGTGTTGTGTGAATATGTTTGAATTTTTTTATTTTTGATAATAATCCTATAATCGAGATGTATAAATGACCCGATACGTGGGTATGCACGATATCAAAATTTCCTTTAAATTTCCATAACAACGATGGCCAGATAAATGTGTTTAATGATAATCGCGCTATGTACGGAAGCCGATGAACATGCACGCCCTCAATAATTTCTTCTTTCAATTTTAATCTTGAATCTTTGTCTGAATCGCAACAATAAACATGCACTTCATGACCCTCTTTTAATTGCCGTTGGGCTAATTCATACATCACTTGTTCTACGCCGCCAAAAGTCGGATGATAGAACATACTCACATGACATATTTTCATTGAAAACTTAGGAGAAAAGACGTTTAAATAGATTGTTGAGATGATATGAGCTTTAAATTCATCAGGGTTAATAATTTTACTAAATTCACATCAAGTCTTTTAATAATGGTATTTTTACAAAGTGAATCATAATAAGTCTTGAATCTACACAACACAAAATATTTTTAAATTTTAAAACATCGTTAATTTCTGATAGGGATCAAGGATAAAAATAATTTTTAGATTCAGAAAAATCAGATTTTAACCCTCCTTATTTTAACTCGGAGATAAAAAACTCTGATTTTTCTTTCCGTCAGGAACTCAAAACGCTCGGCGTTTTAACGCCGAGTTCTTTACATTTGGGTTTTGTGTAAGTCTTTTGATGCTGAAAAGATAGAGATTTTAAGAAACCAGAATTTACAGCAGATCAATTAAATTTATCGATGGTTTTTAATTGCTCCGCGGTCCAGCAAACCAACTTTTAACAAAAAACTTAGTTGGTTTACTATAACGTAAAACCTAAATAATTGAACATATAATTTAGGTTTTCCGAATATAGCATATGACCTTTATGTTCAATTTATTAAGTCATATGCTATATGTTGTGGAATTTTTGTAAGATCTTTTTTTAAATACAGAATTTTCTCTACATAATTTATCATAGATGATAAAAAACCGTAATCCTTAAAAGTAATCTCAATGTATAGTAAAAATGGCACATCCTCGCGTTTCGGTAGTAATACCGGTCTACAAACCGGATGTAGAAGTTTTAAATTATTTGAAAAATATGCTGAAAAAGCAAACAGTTCCTGTTGAGATCATCGAGAAATGGAATAATCCTGAAGCAGTATCTATGAATTTAGGAATAAAAGAAGCTAAAGGGGAGCTTATAATTATCCTCGCTCAAGATTGTATCCCTTCTGATGAAAGGTATATTGAAAAAATGATTCGACCCTTGAAAAATGAAGATGTTGTTGCAGTTGTTTCAGATTTATTATTGCCGAAAAGATTTTGGGAGAAAAGACCTTTTTTAATAAAAATGTTTACTATTTCTGATCTAAAATTGAGAAAACCAGTTATGAATCTTAGTTCTTGTGCTTATAGAAAAAAAGATTTGGAGAAGATGGGGTATGTTAATGAGCAAATCTCTGCAATTGATCTTGATTTCTATTTTAAGATTCAAAAATTAGGAAGAATAGAAAGAGGCAATGCTGTGGTTTATCATATTCATCCCCATAAAGATTTTCGGAAAACTTTGAAAACTTTTTATAGCTATTCAAAGTTTAATGGAAATTCGGTAAGAGAAGAAGGCATTAGAGATCTCAATTTTCTTCAAAGAGTTATTCGTGGTCTTCCCTTATTAGGCTTTTGTTCAATATATTATCGATATCCTTTAAAGAATTATTCTTATCTAATCCCGATTCATTTTTTATATGGAGCACTGATTGAACATACTATTAATATTATTGGATTTTGGCATGGATTTATTTTTGGTGAAGTAAAAGGAGAAAGAAATAAAGAGGCGTTAAAAAGTAAGGGGCAGGTTAATTTGGAAAAATTTTTATGAGAAGTTTATTGTTTGAACACTTTAATAATATCTTTTATTTTGTATAAGAATCTTCTTTTCATTTTCCTCAGTTTTTTCAAACCCATCTTTAAATTTGCAAACTGCAACAACATCCCTCGCAAATAAACTAGGATATATCTTTGCTAATAAATTAATTAATCTATCAATTACTACAAAGAAATTATTTTTATAACTTGCTCTTGATTCCCAATGGTAGACAACATCATAAATTTTAAAATTATCCCTAAGCAAATGGATTATATCTTTAACTCTCGGTTTCTGAATATGCTGGTGAATTTCTACGACTTCCCAAGGAATTTCTGTTCTTGTTTTTATAGCCAGCAAGTAATAAAGTCTAAGAAGAAAATTATATTCGTTAGGAAGAGAAATAATAAAAAATCCGTCTTTTTTTGTTATTCTTTTAAATTCTCTTAAAACTCTCTTAGGATACATCGTGTGTTCTAAAGTATCAAGACAAACGATTATATCAAAAAAATTATCTTCTATGGGAAGTTTTCCGTTATCTAAATTAAAAGTGATTTCATGGTCATATTCTCTTAAATCTTCATCACGCTCTTCTTTAGGAAGTTCTAATGAATAATATTCAACATTCTTTGGCAGAAAATGTTTTATTATATTGTCTGCACTTCCAACATCCAACAGATTCATCTTTTTTTGGATATTCTTAAATATATATCTTCTCGCAAGGTCGAGTGCTATCTTATTCTGAAACCTATCCGAGGTTATTTTCACAGTTTTCATTTTATATTTTGATATAAAGAAGTTAAATAAAAATGTTTCGTTAGATATAACACAGTAAATTGCTTTAAACTACTATTATAATCATCCATTTTTCACACTCCAGACATCGCCGAAAGCAAACGGATCTTTTTCTTGTGTATCGGGATCTTTGGGATCATATGGTTGACTCATGATATCTAACACCATAGCGGATTTATTTTCTAACGGCATATAACCCCGCCATAAACCTTGGGGTATTTTAATAAGCAGGAGGTTTCTTTCTCCAATGACGAATTTATTTATTTTTATTTTACCGTCAGGATATTGTTTTGCAATAACATATTTTATATTTCCTTTTACGCAAGTAATATACTCGTCATGTCTTTCATGAAGATGATATCCTTTAATAACTCCTGGATAGACTTCAAACATTAATGCTTGGCCAAATTCTTTATTGTAAAAAGGATCGTCATTTCGCAGTGTTTCAAACAAATATCCTTGATCATTCGCAAAAACTTTTAATTTTTTTACTTCAACTCCTTCAATTAATTCTGAACTCTGTGTTGTATCAACCTGCGTTTCCACATTTGTAATTATTTTTGGTTCTGGTAAATGAATGATAAATTTTCCTCCTCGTTTTATGAAATCTTGTTCCTTGTTAAGAATTTCTTTTGCATGATTCCAGGCGAAAATCATCGCGTACTCTGGATTGTCATTATGAAATTTTTCCGGAGACACGATGGGAATATGTTTTCCCGGCGTAAACAGACCTTGCTTAAATGGCGTCGAGTCAGATATATATTCTATTGTTTCTGGACTTAAATCACAAAAATTTTGAATGATTGTTCCCTTGGATGCCGCAGCGTAACCGACTATTCGCTTTCCTTGTGTTTTTAAATTTTGTAAAAGCGATTTTAATTTTCTTTTATTTTCGTATACGCGTTCAGCGAACGCAAAATATGGAAGCAGAGTATCAATTTTTTTTTGTTTTTCTTCTTCCATATATTTTTTTAATTGTTCGGCTTTTTGGTAGGCATTTTTTTTGCACGCATACACTCTCATTGAACCGCTATGGACTTCTTCTCGCTGCGCATCAAAAATTTCCATGCTGTGCATTTCGAATAAATAGGACAAGGATGAAAGAGAAAAATACCAAATATGCTCGTCATAAATTTGGTCATACGAATTTTTTTCTAAGATATCGAGCATGTACGGATCTTCGGTAATATAAACGCCTTTTTCATCTAACAAATTTTTAATTCCTTCAATTAATTCATGTATTTCAATAATATTTAATGCTACATTTGCGGAGAAGATAGTTCTGAAAGTTCCTTTTTCTTTTTTTATTCTTTCTGCTAATTGTTCGGTGAAAAATTCAGTGATTACTGGGATGTTTTTTTGCATGGCAATTTCTGCGACATTGTGTGATGGCTCAATACCTAAAACGTTATGCTGTTTAAAATTTTGCAAAAAAATGCCGTCGTTACAACCGATTTCCAAAACTTTTGAATTTTTTTCCAAGAATTTTTTTTCAATTTCTTGGGCTATTTGAGCAAAATGATTTTTCATGACTCCGGATGTTGATGATAAAAAAGCATAGTGTGTTTTTCCGGTTTCATCTGGAACAATGTATTTATCATAAGGGACCAAATTAATTAATTGCATCATGTGGCAGTTTTCACAAAAACCGACGTCCATGTCATAAAAATATTCCGGTTTATTCAAATCTTCTTTTTTCACATATGCATTTGCCGCAGGCATTTTTCCGAATGAGATAAATTTATTCAATGAAAACGCATTGCATACCTTACATTTTTCCATCATAAAACTGAATTAAATTCGTTTAAATAGATTATTGTAATGAGATAAATCAAGTTATACGCTGAATAAATCTTTATAAAAAGTAATCTAATGAAGTAATTATGAAAATATTAGTTACCGGAGGATTAGGGCATATTGGCTCGCAGCTGATTAGAGAGTATGCAAAACGGGAGGATGTTCAATTATTAAGAGTGTTAGATAATTTTTCTACGCAACGCTATGCCTCTTTGTTTGACCTTCCTGAAAATGTACCTATTGAGTTTATTGAGGGAGATATTATGGATATATCCGTTTTGAGAAAGGCTATGAAGAATATTAATATAGTTGTTCATCTTGCTTCGGTTACTGATGCTCCTGCAACTATTAATAATCCTGAATTAACAAATAAAGTTATTTTTGATGGGACTTGGCATGTTGTTAATGCGGCTATGCATGCGGGAGTAAAAAGATTTTTGTACGCTTCTACAACTAGCGTATATGGAGAGGCTGAAGGAATTGTAGATGAAGATGCAACTGAAGAAATTTATAAACCTGCAAGTCCGTATGCATTAGCAAAACGAAAGACAGAAAAATTATTGCAAGAAATTTCAAAAGAAACGAAATTTCCAATAATTGTGTTGAGAAAAGGTACAATTTTTGGGACAAGCATCGGAATGCGTTTTCACACTGCCATAAATAAATTTTGTTACTTAGCTGCTATGAATAAACCATTAACTGTCTGGGATTCTGCTTTAAACAGTAAGCGGCC
>JAGVXM010000001.1 GCA_018303785.1 Candidatus Pacearchaeota archaeon | reverse complement strand
ACGGAATAACTTCAAATTACTAAGGACGCCTCGCTTTTTGCCCGCAGGCAAAAAGTTGCGAACGAAGTGAGCAACCCTTCAGGGCGAGGAGGATGTCACAATTTAAATCTATCTTTATATACGTTAGGAAAATTTTTTGTTATGTCAGCTTTAGCCTTTGGCGTACCTAAGGATAACTCCTCCTGTGGATAGCTGACGTGATTCTAAGAGTTTGAGCGGTTCATAATTTAATCCTTTATTGAAAAGGAGCCTTCCTTTGCCTAAAAAAACAGGAACGATTGCAAGCCGGTATTCGTCAAATAGATTTGCTTTCATCAATACATCACACAATTTTCCACTTCCGAATACGAATATATTTCCAGTTCCTTCCTGTTTTAATTTTGATAATTCAGCAACTGCATCTCTTACTATTATCGTGTTTTTCCAATTAGTAGACTTAATAGTTGATGAGCAAACCACTTTTGGAATGCTATTCATATGATCGGCGATTTCGCCTTTGGCGTCAATCCAATGTTTTGCCATACCTTCGTATGTGACACAACCAAAAACCAACATATCTGCTGATTTGAGTAATTCAATTGATATTTGTTCCAACTCTTCGCCCCAAATCAGCTCGTGAAAGTTTAAATCCCAATTTTTCTCTCCCTCAAAATAACCATCGAGAGTGATCATGTTCCACATAATGAGTTTTTTCATCTTTGTCACTGAATTTATTGGTTCTGAATATTTATATTTATAGAGATTAAATTTAGTAGGAGATAGAAGGTTAATACATATTACATAAATAAGGCTTATTTTCCAATGAAATTCCTATAATCTTTGGACATGAATCTTTTATTTTTTCTCCCAATGTAGTAAATTTATCGCTTAATGCATAAACGTTACCTGGAAAAATGGTTCTAGCATTTTCTATTATTCCATTGGTTTTTGATGAGAATGATTGAAAATCTAATTCCATCATTAGTTCTAATTTTTTTCTTTTTCCACCAACAAATTTTCTCAGATTTTTCAATTGATTTCTAGTCGGATTTTCTGAAAGATTTAATGCTTCTTGTAATGGCGTTATAAAAATTTGGTGAATCTGTTGATTAGTTCCATCATAAAATTCAAAATTTAATTTTCCTAATCCTAAAAAAATTTTGTCTTTGACTGTTATGTACGTTTTACTAAAATTATCCTTTTCTGAAAAAACAAATGTTTTAGGAATATAAATTTCTGTTCGTTTATTTTGTAAATCTATGTTACTTTTCAAAAAAGATAAGCTTAATATAGGATATTTTTTATCTACAATTTTTGATAATTGATCTTCTAATTGTAATCTTAATTCATATTTATGTTGTTCGCGTTCTTTGCGATCTTCCGACAAAATCAGATTAGTGAAATTATCCATTTTAGAACTTTTTCTCCTTAATTGGATTAAAATCTGAATATTTTTATATTTTTAAATTTATCTGATTAATATTATGGTGTTAGAATTATTAATTTTTTATTCTAAACTATTTTCTTAGGCTAACTCAACATCACGCCGAGGAAAAATTTGGTGATAGTATTTAAAAATAAATGTGAATTACATGTTTTATGACAATACATTTTGGTCCGGCAGGTTTAGGGCCTGTAAAGGATGCGGTGAAAACTTTGGAAGATTATTCGAAAAAAGGGTTAGAGGCTTGTGAGATCGCTTTTACCTATGGAGTTTACATCAAGCATGATGAAGATATGAAAATTATCAAAGAAGCTGCTGAGAAAAATAAAATTAAATTAAGTATTCACGCGCCATATTGGGTTAATTTGAATAGTTCTGAACCGAAAAAAATTCAGGAAAGCAAGGAACGGATTTTGAGATGTTGTGAAGTTGGTGAAAAGCTTGGTTGTTATAGAGTTGTTTTTCATCCTGGTTATTATGGAAAAATGTTTCCTGAGGAAACTTTTGATAATATTAGAAATGCAGTTAAAGATATGCAAACCATCATTAAGGAAAAAAAATGGAAGATTAAAATTGCGGTGGAGACTATGGGGAAGGTTAATGTGTTTGGAAGTGTGGAACAGATTCATAAATTAATTGATGAAACAGGTTGTGAGTTTTGCATTGATTTTGCACATATTTTGGCCAGAGATAAGAAAGTTGATTATGAGTTAATAAAGAAATTGTTTGGCCCGTATAAACAATGGCACTGTCATTTTTCTGGTATTGTGTATGGAGATAAAGGAGAGAAGCATCATAAGAAGACTGAGAAAGAAGAGTGGAAGGTATTGCTTAACGAGTTGGAGAAATTTAAAGATAAGGATATTGTGATTATTAATGAAAGTCCAACACCGGTAGAGGATTCGATTGAAGGATTAAAGATGTGGCAGGGTTTGCGTTAACTCCTCAGCTCTGTTAAGTGGCGTAGTTGTAGGATGTAAGTCTTGCAATAGATCTTCTAATCTATACATATGATATAATCCACAAACAGCTACCGTTTTTGGTTTCTCTGCCTCGAACACAGTTCTAATACACTGTGCCATATATTGATCTCTCCGTGGATCACAAATATTTAAAATCACATCAATTTTATCTGCCCAATCCGCCAAAAAAAATCGGGGAACCCATTTTCTTATTTTTCTGAGCAGATTTATTCGTGAATTAATTTTTGAACATTCAGTTATTGAGGTCTCATATCTTTCTTGCGTTTCTTGGTTAATATATTGTACAAAAAGTTCTGGATTTTTTCCGAGAACATCTAAAACAGTCTTTATTGCCTTTTTATCATTTTTTTCTGAATTTTCTGAAAGTAATAATTCATTCATAAAATTTCCATCATGAATTGAATTAATAACCGGAAGATCCATTAAAGTAAAATTAACTTTGTTTTCTTCTGTATATTTCTTTGAGGCTGAATATTCAAAATTATAACTTTCCAAAAATCGATTATAAATGAGCTGTAAATTCTCCATTTGTTCATCTTTCATTAATATGCCATAATCGTGATAAATTCTATCAATTATAGTATAAACTTTAGTTTCCCTATCTTTTTTTAATTCTTCTTCATAGAGCTTAAGTCTATTTTCATGGGCCTCAGCTAAAACATGTGCCGGTTGCACTGATTCTAAGAATTTTTCAAGTCTTTGTGGTCCCAATAAGTCAGTATGAATCGTTCCAACAATATACAAATTAGAATTCATTATTACTCAGTATCCTTTGGTATACCTTTATTCCCACTATTTGATTTTTGTGTATACTTATGTGAGGAATCTATTTTATTTAAAATTTTTTGGGCTTTATCAGGATCTTTCTTGAGGAAATTTAGTATGAATAAAATTTTTCTGAGAACATCATCATAGGTTTCTCTTTTGTACTCTTTTAATTTGTCTAATCTTTCTTTCGTCTCTCGGTAAATCTTTACGGTTGTGATTTTTTTACCTTGTTTGTTGCTTGCATGATTACGTGTGTTTTTTTCCCGCATGAAATGGTATACTTTGGTGTACTATATAAAGGTTACCTTTATTGTAATTATTTTATAGTTGCTACATCATAGAAATATTTATAAACGATCTTCAGCTCTTTTTACTAATTAAATTTTATACCTTAACATGAAAAGCAAGGTTATTTTTGTGTCTTTAATAGCACTATTCGTTATAGCTTTAGCTTTAGCAACAGTTGCTGCAGACGACATGTCAAATGGGTTAGTTTGTAATGAATTTAACTCAAATGATTATGTTTGTATTACAGAAATAGAAGTTAACGGTGTTTCATTCGCTTGGGACGAAATAGACCAAGCTGTGGCACTTAGTGTTTCTGAATCTGTTCCTGTTGAAGTCAAATTTATCGCTTTAGGCGATGAAGATGATGATACACGAAGAGCAGTTACTGATGTACGAATGAAGGTTTATCTTGAAGGTTTCAAGGAAGATATTGAAGATGAATCAGCTCGATTCCATATCTTAGAAGGCAATACTTATGTGAAGCGATTCACATTGAAAATGCCATCTACTATGGATTTAGATGATTTAACTGAAGAATCTGTATCTTTGAACATTCGAGTAAGCGCACGTGGAGAAGATTCTCTTGAAGTGTGGGTACCTTTAGAAGTACAAAGAGACTTCCAAAGCTTGAACATTTTATCTGTTGAAGCTGATGAAGTTGTAACTGCAGGCGATCAAGTTGCTGTTAACGTAGTTGTTGAAAACAACGGATTTGAAAGACTTGACGAAGTTTTCGTTAAAGTTTCAGTCCCTAGTTTAGGAATTACTAAAAAGGTATTTGTAGGAGATTTAGAATCTCATCGAGACGATTTTGATGACAACATCAATGATGCTCGTGAAAGAGTCGTTTATCTTGCAATACCTCGAGATGCTGCACCAGGAAACTACGAAGTAACAGTAGAAGCGTACAATTATGACGCTAGCGTCAAAGAAACTGCACGACTTGTTGTTAGAGGCGTTGAGGCTCGGGTTGTCCCTCCAGTTACTGCTAAAACAGTAGCTCCAGGCGACGAAACAACTTTTGATGTTGTCTTGGTAAATCCAAGCGACAGAATGGTTGTTTATACATTAATCCCTCAGAGTACTGAAGGATTATATGTAGAAGCGACAGAACCTTTGGTATCTGTCAATGCTGACTCAAGCCGAACAGTAAAGATTAGAGTTGTAACTAATGATGATGTAGAAGAAGGCACTCATGTTGTTATGGTTAGAGCAATTAGTGAATCGGGCATAGCTCAGGACATTAGCTTTAACGTCAACGTGAGAGAAAACGGCGAACCAAAGGAAAACGGTAAACCTGAAAATGGTATTACTGCTAGCCCAACTGTTATCTTAACAGTTGTTTTGGTTATAGTTTTCGTTGTGCTTTTGATAATACTCATTGTGTTATTAACAAGAAGACAAACAGAATCTGAAGAACTCGGTGAAACAAGTTATTACTAATTTTTTTCTTTTTTTTAATTTTTAACTTGTTTTTTTCTTTTAAGAGGTGATATGATTAAAGATAAATAGAGGATTTGCTTTTAGATAAGATGACAAAAAAATTAAGTATCGAAGAATGCGCAGAAAATTTTGTGCAAGCATTTGAAAAAGGAGCTTGGATTAGTGATACAGATGTTCCCTTCGGGTTTCCCTTCGGATTGCCTACTTGCCTGCGAGAAATAGCTCAACAAAAAAATAAGGATTTATTTCAAAGAGTTATTGATTCTTATCTAAATTATAGTCAAAAGAAAAACGAAGGAAAAATAATTCAAGAACATATAGAGATGGAATCTCTTAGTTTTATTGAATTTCAATGTGTAGTAGGAGATACAGGAAGAATGACTATTGGAATTCCTGGAGATTATAGATATGATGGACCAGCTAGAAAAATGTTATTAGATTTGTATACAGGAAGAATGCCTGAAGATAAAGGATATACTGTAAAGCACGACATTAATGTTTAGTTATTCATCAATAATTTACAATTAAAAATGACAAAAGAACAATTAGAAAATAGAATATCGCCTGAATTAATTGGTAATAATGCTTCTTTTCAGAATGGTATTTATGCTGATGATTTTATTAATCAGATCAATAGAAAATATTCTCTTAATGAAATTCTAGGTAAGAAAAAAGATTTGATTTCAGTTGGTAATTGGAATGCCTTGTTTCATTTTACCATGGATACTCTACTTCAAAATACTGAGGGAGAGAATATACTGCGAGGCATTTTATATGTAAGCTCTCATGCAGACAAATGGCAGCCTAAAATTATTAATGTAAGTGCATTGTCAGATACCCGGATTGATACTGTAGAAGAATATCTAAAGGCGTTCAAGAATATAAGCCCAACATATAACAAAGGGATGATGGATGGAGGAACTATTTTCGGTATATCTGTTGCTAATCGTGGTGGCTTTGTGCATCCCATTACTTATCAAAATAAGGTAATTGTTCTCCCTTCACAAGAATTTGTGGAGTATTGTGCATTGAGAAAACAATTGTTCTTTTTATACACAATATATTTTAAAATGAGATTTAATTTTTTTAAACATGAAAAAAACTCGTAAGGAACAAAAGATTTTAACTATATATGTTAATCTACCTGACAGAGAATTTGATATTCCTCATTTTCTCGAAGGAAAACCGTTCAATATTGCTATATGCCCTTATTCAATAGTTAATCAAACCTTGTCTGATCGAGCTATTGAAAAAATAACTGATTTGCTGCATAAGAAATGTCTACTAGTTCAACGAGGATATAGAGGAAGATGTAAATACGATCATATAGATGGGACTGATCCTTGGCATGAAAATTTATGTACTGAGTGGAGCAATCCATCTATTTCTCTGAATGAACAAAGTGATATTATGCTTCGCGGGAAAAGTGTTTTATTGCGTACTTTTGGATTCGCGCCGTATGGATATCAAGCGCCGAACCATCTGTGGGATACAAATACATTAAAAGTTGTTGAAGTGATGCCGTATAAATTTATTATGGATAAAAATATGATTGGACTGTCAATGTATAATAAACATTCCGTGCTGGTAATTCCTGAAGTTAACATTTTGAAAGATAATGATGATAAAACAATGTTTTCCTCGGGAGCTTATGTTGCAATGGACAGATTGCGTGATGATTATGTGCATGATTATTTGTCAAGCATTGAATTAATTACTCCCTTTGATATTTCTCCAGAACGTAATAGTTTAGAAAAACTGACAATCAATGAACAAAAAAAGAGAATTAGTAAGATGCAGCGAGATCTAGATAATTTACTTTAGTCTTTATGTAGTTTGACGCTTACTTCCATTGCATCGTAAACATCATCATGATATTCCAATAATACTTTGATTGTTTCACTTTGATATTTTCCAGATTCGCGTACGTACATAAGATATGTTTTTAATTCTTTTTCAAAAATGCCGACGTTATCCGCAACTATAACGCTTCCTTTTTTGAGATTTTTTTCTGCTGATTGCAAATATTTCAAATATTGATCTTTTGCAGCATCCAAAAATAAAAGGTCAAATGAGTCTGAAATTTCAGGAATAATTTTTACAGCATCTCCTTGTACGACTTTTATTCTATTCGATAAACCCGCTTTCTCGATGTTTTCTTGCGTTATTGTAGCGTTTTGTTTGTCAATTTCTATGGTTGTTATGTGAGCATTTTTATCTTCTTTAGCCATGAGTATTGCTGAATATCCGTACAATGATCCAATTTCAAATATGTGATTTAGTTTGTGTTTTTTAATTATCTCGGCGAGTATTTTTCCTTTTACCGGACCAATCGAAGGAATAAATCTTTTTTCAGCAATTTTTTCAATTGATTTTAAAACATCAGAAGCTTTGTCCATACTATACAAAGATATTAGTTATTATATATCTTTCAATTTATTTGCAAGCTCAACACTTTAGAAATACCTTCTTGCATAGATACTCCGTATAAGATATTTGAACTTTCGCTAATAATTGAATCATTATGGGTAATAATTAGATATTGACCTTTTTTCATGTGTTTTCTGAATAAATAAGCAAGCTTTTCAGAATTTCTTCTATCTAACGCGGCATCAATCTCGTCGAAAATATAGAAGCAATAAGGATTAAGTTCCTGAATTGCGAAAATTAAAGATAAGGCAACTAATGACTGTTCTCCGCCAGATAATGAAGCTACATCAAAGTATTTTCCTGCACCAACTTTTACAATGATATCTAAGCCTCCATCGAACATTTCTTTTTTATCCTGCGGTTCTAATGATACAAGTCCTTTTTCGCTTAATTCTGAAAAATTTCTTGTGAATAGTTCATTTATTCTGTCTAATGTATCTACAAATGTTTTTTTCTTTTTTCTATCGATTTGTGCAATAACCTTCATGATGTTTTCTTTTTCCTGTTCTAATTTTTCTACTTTTTCCCTGATTTTTTCATATTCCTCTTTAATTGAGTCATATACTTCTAACGCACGCAAATTTACATTGCCGATTCTCGCTAAAGATTCTTCTGCATTCATGAGTTTTTCACGGATTCTCTCGACGGGAAGGTTCAAAAATTCTACGACTTCAAATTCCTTTAATTCTTCTCTGAACGAATCTATTTTTGCCTGTATCTGTGCCCTTTCAATTTTTAAATTGTTCATTTCATTTTCAATCATGCGCTTATCATTTTGCTTATTGAGTAGTTCTGTTTCGATTGCTCTTGACTTGTCCTGAAGCGAATTTCTTTCTTCAAACATTTTCTGGTATTTCTTTTTGAGCATTTCTGCTTGTTTGTCTTTTTCATCAATTATTTTTTCTTTTTCAGCTATAATGGTTGCAAGATCTTTTACTTCTTCTTTAATCTCTTCATCGTCGCGTGCTATTTGTTTTAAAGCGAGTATTGTACGTTCTAGCTCCCTCTGTTTTGCCGAAATTTCGAATCCTACATTGCGCTCTTCGCTTCTTTGTAATTCATTGACCTCTAATTTTAAATTATCATAATTTTCATCATTAATTTTCATCATTGAGATTTCCTCTTCAATTATTTTCTTCTTTGTTCCTAATTTTTTTATTTCCTCATCGATAATTTTTATATTAGCTTCATTTCTTTTAATTTGTTCTTTTTTGTCTTCAATGGTATTCAACTTTAATATAGAAATTTCCCGAAGATTTACTTCATTGACTGCATCAAATATCTCTTTCTCAATTTTTTTTATCGTCTCCTCTGAATTCTTTATATCTTCTTGTAGTTCTTGAATCTTTTTCTGCGAATTGTCAATAGCTTTGTCTGATTTATCAAATACATGGTTTTTATGTTCTGAGGTAATTTCAGTCTTACACAAAGGACAGACATCTAATTCTGATACCTGTTTTTTTATTTCTTCTGACTCTTTTATTAACTGTGATTTAATTGCTTGTTCTTTTTCTTTGTCTAATAAACTTTTTTTATATTCAATTAATTCTGCTCGTAATTTTTCAAGTGAACTTCGTAATGTTACGACTGCTTTTTTATGATTATCCAACGTATCTTTAATTTTAATTTCTTTTTCAATACTTTCAATTTGTTGTAAAATAAAGCTAGTTTCATTTTTTGCCGTTATGATTTGTCGCTTTTTATCTTCAATCTGTGAAATTAGTAAGGATAAATTAGATTTTGTTTGATAATATTTTCTTTTAGATTCCTCGAATGTTTCTAATTTTTTCTTTTTTATATCGAGTTCTTTTTTTGTGTCCCGTCCATGTTCTTTACTCATGGATTGAATTTCTGTTTCTGTTGATTTCACTGTTTCATCGAGAGCTTTTTTTCTTCTTTCTAATTCTACAAGTTTATTTTCAAAATTTTCTTTTCGTGCAATCATACCCGCAAACTCTTGTTTTAACAATGAGATTTCTTCAAGAAGGGTGTCTTGTTCAACCCCTGCAGATTTTTGAATAGTTTTCGTTATCGTGTCTATTTTTTCCTGCAGTTCTGCTACTGAAATTTTTGCTGTTTTAATAACTTTCTCAATTTTTTCAATTTCTTTATTTTTGTTTTCCAGCTTTTTTATAATTTCATTCATAATTTTTTCTCGTTCATTGATTGTTTTGTTTATAATTGATCCTTTGCACATGAGAACTGTTTGCTGTAATTTTTGGAATTTTAATGCTTCCTCTCTTTCATTTTCTAGATTTTTCATGTAATTCGTTCTTTCTCGGAGGATCGCATTCACTTGCCTCAACTTTTCTTCTGTTTTGTCTAATTCTTTGAGAGATTTTTCTTTTCTCATTTCATAAATGGAAATTCCAGCGACTTCTTCTATAATTTTTCTGCGTTCATCTGACGCCATTTTTACAAATCTCATTATTTCTCCCTGAAGAACGATATTGAATCCATGCGGATCTATTCCTGCTTGACTCAGTAATTCCAGGACTTCCTGCCTTGTACGGACATCATCATTAATGCGATAGGTTGATTGTCCATTTTTGTTGACGCTTCTTTTCAATGATATTTCATCTTTTTCGATGGCAAATAATCGTGCAGTGTTATCTAATACGATCTCTACATAAGCGAATTGTGCTGGCTTGTAAAATTTATTTCCTGAAAAAATTAAATGAGAAGATTTTGCCGCTCTAATAGATTTAATTGATAATCTGCCTAAAACAAAACAGAGTGCATCAGTAATATTCGACTTGCCTGAACCATTCGGACCAACAATAACGTTCATATGACGATCTAGGTCTATTACTGTTTCTCGAGCAAAACTCTTGAAACCTTTCATCACCAATTTTTTGATAAATGTCATATTTATAATTGAGATTTAATCACCTATTTATATAAATTACAAAGAGATTTAGGTTTTTAAGAGTTTGTTTGGTTATATTTGATCTTTGGTAAAGAAATTATCGAGATTATCAACGTACTAGTTCTTTTGAAATCTTTTCTGCTTCATCGGTTGCAGAGAAATCATCGTGGGGGTATCAATCGATCATTTCTGTGATTATTTTGTAGGATGATTCCAATGGAAATTGATCGCTTTCTTCCTTTTTTCTTTCATCTAGTTGCGGGTTGTTATATTCCACATTAAAATATCGCTCCATTAATTCACAATCTTATGCCTCATATCCTTGTTCTTTTAAGAATTGTTCTAAACCTTGAGGTTCTATTTGAAAGCCTACATATTGTATATTAGATGGTATTTTATGCAGCCTGCGCATAATCTGAACTATACGCAGGATTTTTGAATCGCTGCAATGGAACAATATATGGTTCTTTTTCTTCGACTCGTTTCAAATAATCTACGAAATTGTTTTTTGCATATTCCACTGCTCTGCCGACAACTTTATTGTCGAATTTATTTTTTCCTCTCATTAGATCAGCTAATTCCCCTACTCCTAAAGGTAAATAAGCTGCGGCACGTGTTGCAACTCCTTCTCCCAATGCCATGGATTCATCGCCAACCTTTTCTGTTAATGTTCCTTTTGCATGCTTTGCATAATGATAGCTATCTAAGGCATCTGCTGCTGTTTTTTCCAGTAATCCTATTCCTTTAGCACCAAAGCCTGCGCCTCCTAATGCCCAGAACATGTAAGTTCCTAGTGTATCTGCCCCAGCTCCGGTATATCGTAAAAATGTTGATAAATAACTTCCAATACCCTTTGAATCAAAATATTCCTTTGCATAAGTTTCATAAGATTTTTCTAACGACAATCGCAAATTTTCCTTAAGCATTTCTTTTTCTCTTTCTGTTTTTGCTTGATTGAAATATTTCTCAATACCTTCATCATCTAATAATTTTTCAAAATAGGTTTTGGTGAATTTTTCTTTGTTCATGTTTAATATATTTTTTGTACTTCTGGTTGGTTTGTTAATTCGGGAAATAATTGTTCTAATCTTTTGATTGCATTTTCATAAACTGAAATTGTATGCTTTGTTATTGGATGCCCTCTTGCAGTATTGTTATTTAAATTAATATAAGCTTCTCTAGTTTTATATAATTCATTTCTATACTCTCTTATTCTTTCTAAGAAATCGTTTTCTTCTTCTGCCATTATTTCTCCTCGCATTGTTTCATCAATTGATGAATTGTTATAATACCTTTAATCTTTTTGTTTTCAGTTACTGCATTCATGACATGATTTTTCTCGACCATCTTTTCATAAGAACTCTGTACGTCATCGTTTATGTCGAAAATATCAATTGGCTTACTCATAATATCCCTGGCTTTTGTTGTATTTAAATTTTTATTTTCTGCAACAACTCTATTGTTTATGTCAGTCATTGAAATTATTCCTAACGGAAAATTTTCTTTATTGACAACGAAAATATGTCGTAAAGATATTTCTCGCAGTTTTTTTGCTACATCTATAACTGAGTCATTTTCATCACAGATGAACGGTTCGATTAAAACACAATTTCTTAGGGTTTTTGTTGTCATTTTTAGTATATATCACTCCCCTCTGTATAATCTGGTAAGTCATGGTTTTTATTTTTTTCTGTTTCGTATTTTTGGGATAATAAGGAATTAGCTTTTTTTAATAATTCATAATTTCTATGGACTATATCATATTTTTCAGAAATTTCATTGTGTGCTTCTACCGCAGATTCTAATGCTTGTTGGGTTGATCTTACTTTTCTCGTTTTAGCTCTTCCTCTGAATGCAGCGATAGCAGCAAGTGAACCTGCAATTAGCGTGCCTCCTATAACAAAGGGTTTGAGAAAAGCACCAATTGATTGAGCAAAGTATCCTTTATCGATATAATCTTGTCTTGTTTCAATTGCATAACCTTTTTGCTTAAGTTCTTTTATTACTCCATCAACTGAATCTCTCAATTCTCCTATTTGTGTATCAATTTGTTTTTTATACTGAGAAACTTCTTGTGTACTTCTTTGTCTAACTTCTTGTTTTAGTGCAATGCCTTGATATAATAAATCTTGTAATGTTTGCACATAAGCTTTATTTTCTTGTATCTTTCCGTAAATTTCTTCAGCTTCAGATAATGAAGATTTCAATTGCAATAAAACTTCTTGTCTTTCAGAATAATTATCATAGTTGTCGACGAAATGTCGAAAGTCCTCTTTACTACAGCCCTTTTCATGCTGTTCTTTTAAAAATCCATAAAGATCTTTTTCCTCTTTTGTTAAGGTAGCATCATCTAAATAATTATTTAATGTTTTTACAACCTCGATTTGTGCACGTTTATTATCACTGTTCGTATCATAAATAGTACATAATTTTTCTAATCGATCTTTTACTTGTTTCCGATGAGAAATTCCTTCTTTTCCTGCAGGTTTTCCTAAAAACTTTCTGATAGAGTCATTAATATTTCTTAATGCTTCGGGTTGGTAAGATTCTAATGAGTCATCTAGGGTTAACAATCGTCTATCAATACGATCTTTAAATTCGCGTGCTCTTTCCACAAAATTGTAATGTTCTTCGAATGCCTCATAATTTTCTATAATCTGTTCGATTTCTTTTATTTCAGCGGGCGTTGCAATTCCTAAATCTTCGTAAATATCTAAAGTTCCTTGCGTATAATGTTTCTCAAGCTCTTTTCTTTCTGTTCGCAATTTTCCTTCTAATGAGCCGGATAACTCTGAAACATCTAACGCTAATTCTCTGATTTGTTTTTCAGCACCTTCAACGATGCTCCCGTTCCAATGATAGAACCTGTACCAAGAGCTAAACCGGTATCTTTGAACAATGCTCGTCGTGAAAATTTTTTTGTTAGATCGTTAGATGATAATTTATTCATTTCATTCACAACTCCTCTCCAAATTATTTTCAAGATGATAGCGGTTATTTTCTGATGATCTATCTTTTCTTTTAAGTTTATCACAGAAAGCAGTTGTAAAAATATATCCTCCAAAAGCGAAAGGAAGAATAGAAATCATTAAAATAGGCAATCCCATTAAGTAGTCCTCACGAGCATTTCCCGTTGATAAACAATCGGTTAAATAATTATAACTAATCATACCTGCTGCTAATGCATTCATTGTTCCAATAAGGTTTGATGTTTTAAATTTCATTTTCTTACAACTCTAATACTTGTGAATTTTTTCTTGGAGGATTATCGGATGTTTCGTAAACCTTTTGTCTTTTATCAGTATTTTCTTTAGGTATATTCCTATATAATTCTAATGATAAAGCACTCTCCTTTCTTTCTGGTTCATCATGATCATTTTCTTTTATTTCAATTTTATGAAAATTTAAGTAAGGCCATTCAAATCCAAATGACTTTCCAGGATGAACAACACTATAACACGCGATGTCCGGCATTTCCTCAACTTCTCTTTTTAATGGATTTGTTCTTAATGTAAAGCCAGTTCTTATAGCAAGCATTTGAAGTTCTTTATCCTTATTTTTATTCATGTTTCTTGCTCTTGAGAAATCCGTCAGTACCTGTTTTAGTGATAAATCAGAATCTCTATATATCTCTCCTTGATGATAAAACAACAATCCATTCTCATCAATTAAATCTCCTACAAATAAATAAGCCATATCTGGCCTGAATAAACCAGAAGTCCTTCTAGATTCAATAATTCCATTAAATTTTATAGCCCCTCCAATAACATAAGCGTTTGAAAATTCAACTAAAAAAGGAGGATGGAGATAATTACTTGGAAAATTGTACTTTTCTCTTCTTATTAATTCTAATTCTTCTTTGCTTACATATGACTTATTTCCTGATAATCCAAAAGAAAGTCCTGCTAACCCCAGTTTTTCAGAAATGTCTTTATCATCAATTTCCTTCTTTCTTTGGTTAACAATAAAATCATATGCGTCTACCATTTTACCTTATTCTTTAAACACGTAGTTACCTCCTTCTTTATATACTATAGCTCCACTAAATTCTATCATATTTATCATTGTAGCTAGCTCATCAGCAGTTTTTTTATTAGTTGCGTTGGGGTAGGTTGCCTTTAGGAGGTAATTCATGCCCGAATCCTTTGCTTCCTGAACAATAGATAGTAAATCGTCTTCTTTTAATGAGTCTAAGTCATCTGTTAAAGAAAGCTCTAAATCTGACGGAGTTTGACTCTCTCTTCGTAAAATTGGCATTTTACTTTCAATTATTTCTTTGGAAGCATCACAATCAAAGAATGCATATGCTTGTCCCTGTAGCCTGTTTTTCATAGTGTATAGAAGATTTTAAAGTATTTAAATCTTACTTTTTGTTGCCACTTTATAGAAGTTAATAAAAACGCAAGAGAGTTATATCAAAACCCCTGCAGCGTCTTTTGATTCTTCATCTTTTCCTGATTTTTGAAGGTTGCCCATGATTTCCTAAATATTTCAGGATGCTTATCCCAGTTCTCTTCAATAAACTTCTGAGTTGTAGCATGTGCAGGATAACCAGGCCCCGTGTCACCATACATGCTTTTAATGTCATCCATGACATCTTCTCTTCTGACTTTAGCTATAATAGAAGCTGCAGAACAAGTAGGATAATTCACATCTGCTTTATGTTCAACAACTAATTTTGTACCTTTATTTGTCAATAAATCTCGCAGATATTTTTCATATGCTTTGCAGTTTGGTGAAGGGCAATCAATAATTGCTTTATCAGGATTTAATGCATTGATAATTTCTGCCTGCTTGTGTGCTTCAAGCCAATTTAAATTTAAGGTATCTGATTCTAATGCTTCATCAATTTCTTTTGGTGGAACTTCGATAATAATAAACTCAGCATTTTCTCTGATTTTTTTATCTAGCTCGATTCTTTTTTTATGCGATAATAATTTAGAATCTTTGACCCCATTAATTTTGTCTTCTTCACCGTCTTCAATCATAACGCCTGCAATAATAAGTGGACCAATCACCGGACCTCTTCCTGCTTCATCAATGCCGAGAACTTTCATGCCGTTAAAAAATAAGAATAATTTATAAATATGTGTGAAGTATTGTTCCCACATACTGATTTTTGATTTTTCTCACTTAGAGAAAATATGCTGATTATTATATTTAGAAAGAATATTTCCAAAAAGATAAAAAAGTTATAGAGAAACATGATATAAAGATAGCTTTTTAAATATGAATAAGTTTTATTATCTATCATGGCAGGAAATGAAGATATTGAACTAAAACAACATATTTCTTTCGGAGCTGTTGTTGCAACTATCGGTTCGATATTAATTGCATTAGGAATTGCTTGGCTAATTGCATTAAATTGGGCTGGTATGCCTTCAGCATTGAAAGTTTTAATTTTAGTTTCTGCAACAGCAGGAGCTTATACTGCAGGGGTTTTATTCAGAACGCACGATTACGAAAAAATTGGAGGTTCGCTTTTAGTTCTTGGTGCGTTACTCTATACATTAAGTATATTTTTAATTGCGCAGACCTTTAATTTAGCGACGTCATTACAAGCTAATGCTTTTTTACTTTTATTGGCTTGGATTGGAATACTATTTGCGTCTTATGTTTTTGATTCATCTTCAAGTTTGGTTATTGCATTAGCAGAATTTTTAGTTTGGATAAGTTTGCAATATTTCTCATTTGTTGAATTGTTTAGAGGAGATTTCTCAGTTGGAATTTTAGCAATAATTTATTTAGTTGTTGGGGTTGGATTATACGGATTAACCCAAATACATAAATCGCGAGACCATGAATTTTCAGAAGTGTATAGATATTGGACAGCTTTTTATGTTCTTCTTTTAACTTATATTTTAAGCTTCCAGAGTCTTTTAACAATGCTATGGCCAAAAGGATTTGAACTAACGGCTAATGTATTATTTTTCTTGATAATAATTTCTCTTGTAGCAATAGTTTTGGCTATTGTTGGAATTTTCATGTCTGTTAGTAAAAATAAACTTACAGGAAAAGAAGTTATAGGATTTGTAGGTTTAGTTTTCCTTTATATCTTACTAATTAGTTTAGCAAGTCTTATTTCTGGAGAAAGCGTATCTAGAGGTTCAATTAGTGGTGGACTTTGGGTAATGTGGCTTTTCGATAACGTTTTATTTATTTTTGTGATACTTTCCGTTATAGGTTATGGAACAAGATACCAATCTGCTAAAATAGTCAATTTGGCAATTATGTTCTTTGGATTGGACATAATAACTCGTTACATTGGATTTGTTCTTGATTTTGGCGGGCAAGTTGGATTTGCAGTAATGTCTATAATTGGGGGAATAATCTTAATTGCTGGTGGTTGGGGAATTGAAAAATGGAGAAGAAGATTAATCGAAAAGACAAAAGAGAAATCTTCTCAAAATTATTCAATTTACTAAAATGGAATCAAAATCTAAAAATAAAGAATATATGAAATTGGCGATCATTCTTGTAGTTTTATTTCTTATTTTAGGAGGGTTTTTGTTATATATTTCTATTCCTCTATTAAGTACAAAAACAGCAGTTTTGGCAACACAACCAGTAGACCCTTTTGATTTAATTAGGGGGCAATATATAGTAATTCGTTATGAAATTGCTTCTATTCCTTCTATTGAAGGCGCAGAAGTGGGAAATAATATATATGTTTCGCTTATAGAAGATGTTAACGGAACTTCTAGATATAAAATAGCTTCTTTAGATAAACCCTCTAAAGATGATTTATTCATTAAAGGACAAGTAAAATCGATTTATGGAGAGAGTATGCAAGTTGAATATGGAATTGAACAATACTTTTTTGAGAGGGGTGCAAGATTTGAAACACGAGGAATGGAAGTTAAAGTAAAATTAAGTGGTAATGGTGGGGCGAGAATTGTTGAGCTGTTACAAGATGGCGAACCTGTAAAGATAACTTACGAGAATAAAACACTAACTTCTTAATATTTTGAGACATATTCTTCGTAAATGGGAACTTTTTAGCAAATCACCAAAACACTATGTGAGAAGTTTTGTTCTCACATATTATAAAGATATTGGATATTTTGTCTCATATCTTAGAGCGAATAATGAAATAAGATTGCAATTAATATTAATTAGATTGCGCTTTTTTGTATTGATATAAAATATAGCCGACAGCATGAATTGTTCTTATTTCTTCACCATTATGAAAAGAACCATTTAGTGATTGCGCAATTTCTAGCGTTTTATATCCATCTCGTTTAAGCCCATGAACTAATTTTATTTCTTCTTCAGACCAAAGAGTTCCTCCTCTTGCTACCAATGCTTTAAGCGAGTCCTTTCTCATTTGTGATTGAGATCTCGCATGAACTCCTAGTTTTTCTTTGTAAGCTTTATTTCCCATAGTCTTGCCACCTCTAAAAGCCAATTTTCTTCTTTCTTCTGGAGTTTGAGTATGAATTCCTTTTCCTTCAAGATACATCTTATTTCCTATTGATTTACCTGATTCAGCCAAATGTTCACGTCTTATTTTATCTCTCTCCATTTCATCTTCAATAAGCCCATCATAAGGTTCAAAACTTCTATTATCCCAATTTGATCCTGCAAGCGCCAACCTAATTCCGACGCGCGCAACACTATATGTAACAGCATATATCTCTCGTACATCAAATTCATCTATTGCTTGATAAATAGTGCCTCCGCCTTTATAAAAATCTCTTAATTTTTCTCCCAAGTCAGATTGCAGAGTTTTACCTAACCTGACTGCTCTTCTAATCCCTGCAACTTGTTTACTTTCCATAAAAACTTTCATTAAGGTTGCTATTTAAGTCTTTCTAAAAATAAAAATCGCAGTTAGTTCTTTTTCCGCAAGATAGTGGACAGTTTGTCTCCAATATTATAAATAGGGACTTTAAAGTGAAGACCTTATTAGGAATAAAATATTTGTTATTATAAAGTAATTACATATAGAAAGGTTTAAATATAGTTTGTTATTAAGAAAAATAAGGTAGTCAAAATGCAAAAGGCTAAAGATTATTTAAGTTTGGAAGGATGGAAGGCTGATTTAGAGGAAACTGTAAGAGATGTCAAGGATACTGGAATTTTAGTAAAAAGAATGTTGGGACTCTCTCATTATGGATTTAAGAATGGTGGAGAAATGACTTCTAGAGAACTTAAAGATTTTATTTGGAGAACTAGTGCACTTTGGTTTAAGGATGATAAAGAATTTCAAATTTATGCAATGACAAATAAATTGCCTTTAGGAAGGTGTCTTATTGGTTGGGGAAAAAATGAAAGAAGATATGATGATACTTTAGAAATTCCAAAAGGCAACTATCAAAATATTCCTCAATTAATTTAATCATTTATTCTATTAATTTCCTAATCCTTAATAAGGTCTTCAAAAAGAATGCCTTATTATAAAGATATTGGAATTAAAAAAGATGTTCAATATTTCTCTCAAAAATCCGTGGGTTATTTGTTTTTTCATAGATTTCACGAAATTCTTTTGGAATGGAAATTCTTCCCGAACGTCCGTCAGATTCAATGATTATTGGAAACGGTGTTTCTCCAAAGCGTGCGGATCCTGGTCGGTAGGATATTCTTTTAATTCAAACTTGTTATGTATGTGGTCGTAGCTTTAAGGTTTTAGATTTTGGATCATCCAGAAAACCAAAACAAACCACACACTTTAGTGTGTGGTACACACAAGGTTTTCTTGATATAAATCTTTTAATCGAGGCGCACCAATTGCATGAAATTTTTTTCTATATTTTCCAAAGGGAGGAACTATTGCATATCCATGGCTGAGTGTTCTCCCTTGTTTTGGGTTAATCAACGCAAGGCAATTGTCTCCTTGATTTCCCCAAAACAACCGATGCCCTTTTTGTCTGTCTGAATCTAAAACGATTACCGACTTATTAATGGATATTCCTGCTCGTGCGACATTCTTATCTTCCGTCATCAGAACAGGTGCACAATAGCTAAACGCACCGTAGACAAACGGCGTTTCTGATAACAAGATTTGTGAATCTTGTAATGGCGGCAATGGCGAAAAATTTTCTATAACCGGTGTTGGCCGCAATTGTACCAGATATATATTAGAATAATACTCATGTCTCACCAACTTCAATTCAGTATTTACACTATAGGATAATGCATGCTCTCCCCGTCGAGAAAAATGGGTCAATACCCTTATTTCAGCATGAGAAATCGGAGATCTTACACCATTAATTTCAAAAGGATTGTCATATTCATAGTGCGATTTATATGTGTCAGGAAAATTAAAAATATTTTCTTGTGGATCCTGCGTACTATATGCATCAGCTGTTGCAGGAATGATTTCTATATCTTTGATTGTATCTCCGTGAACTTTAATAAGCACTAACGGATCTGGAGCGTGATCATGATCGTTTATTTTTGAGATTTCATGAATTACTGGTGAACCTTTAATTTCAGGATATGAGGAATACGAAATAATATGTAATCCAGGAATAGAAGGCATTACCATTATTCCTAAAGATTCATCAGATTGCAGTTCGAAAAATCCTTCGGTATAATGTTTCATTGCATAAAATCTTTGTATAAGTGTTATCATATCTTCAATCAGCGAAAGTTTTTGGTTTCTTTTATTTTTTTTAAAACATTTTCTTCGTTGCATTGTTTCAAACGTTCCATAATATCTGTCATCAACAAAATCTTCAAGCGTGGTAGATGATCGTATATAATATTCTGATTCTTGTGAATATTTTCCAAAAGCTCTTTTACATCTTCTAATATTTTTATCCAATTCATCTCTAAAATTTTTATGCTGGTACATCATTTCAGATATATCCATTTTTAAAAAAGCTTCCTCATCCATAGGTTCACGTATAGAATCTTGTAGTATCTCTTCCGAGATTTTATATAGTATTGTGGGAATAGGAATATTTTTTATCATGAGGGGAGCGTCTCCTCGAGGAAACTCTTTTTTGTTATACCATATTTTTTTAGCGAGTAATAACCCTGCATTTTTTCCACCGTATTTTTTTATCACTTCACTAAAATCTTCTCCGACAATTTCAGATTCTCTTGAAAAATCTAGTCTCCTCATAAGAATGCGTTTACTTTTAGATTTATAGAGATTATTATAATAGAACTACACACTCTATAAAAAAGGTAACAGTTACCTTTATAAGGATTATTAATTTGACTTTTCGTATAGCGGGGTAGAGAAGTCTGGAGTTCTCGCCGGGCCCATAACCCGGAGGTCGATGGTTCAAATCCATCTCCCGCTATTTTATACAAAAATTTTTAAGGATGCGACTGCTTCATGAATTATGAATAAGCCTCGATGTCAAAGTTGCGGAATGCCGTTAGGATTCCCTTTGCCAGATGATTTTTATGGGATTTTCACTTCTGAAAAAACTTCTGAAGAAGTTAATTACCAAGGATACATTGCCTTGCCGGCGAAATTTGATTTTAGAGAATGTATCATAGTACCAAGAAAAAACCACATTCATCGTGTTCTTGGTAAAAGAAATGTATTAGATATAATTGGCTCTCATCTTGACTTGCAAAAAAGATTAGTAGACGAGGTAATAAAAGACAATTCTTAGATTAACAATGCTATCAGAAAATCTACCTGCACCAACATTTTCTTTGCAAGATAAAGACGGGAACTTTCACTTTTTGAAAACTAATGCTAAATATCTCGTTTTGTATTTTTATCCTAAAGATGATACTCCGGGTTGCACTATTGAAGCAATTGAATTTTCAAAACATATACTTGATTTAAAAAAATTAGGTGCAGAAGTTATTGGCATATCAGGCGGAGATAATGTATCAAAGAAAAAGTTTTGCTCAAAATATAATCTTTCTGTAACTTTAGTTTCTGATCCTGATTTTGTTGTTAGTAAATTATATGGAGTATATGGTGAAAAAAGCTTTATGGGTAAAAAATTTTATGGTATTAAGCGTACTACGTTTATTATTTCCCAGGAAAGAATTATTAAAATTTTTGAAAATGTAAAACCCCAAGACCATGTTCAGGAGATTATTTCTTTCTTGCAGAACCTTTCATAAAGTTAGGATGAGTTTTTTTCATTAAATAAACTATGCAATAATTAGTTAACACAACAATAATAAAAATTGAGCTAAACCAATATAAAGGGTAAAATGAATTGTTAAAGGATTCGCTAAATCCTAATTTGTAGACGTAATTAATATTGCTTTCTTCTGGTGTAAGCATTAAAGTTACTAAGAATAAACTTGCTACTTGAACAAAACTTATTCTCCAGCTGTGAATACTTTTTATTGGCATAAAATATAAGGCCAATAAGGATAGGGGGATGGTTATAACATGCTGCAATCCTACTAATTTTCCGACGGTATTTCCTGGAATAAACATGTAGTTGGTTATACCCAATAAAGTTTGACTACTGAGAATAAAATAAGAAAAGAAATCAATATTCCATAGTAGTAGGGGGATTATGAGTAGATTTAACTGGCTAATTATAAGCCCGTCGTCTTGTAAAAACATCCCAATCGACAACATGAACAGGCTCATATAACATAACCATAAAATGCCGTTGACGTTTCCAATTTCTATTGTATTAAATATGGCGGTTAGTCCAATGAACAAATAAAAAATTGCAAATGAATATAAAAAATAATCACGAACTCTCATTTATTACGCACGAATTCTTCAATACGCAACAACTCGTTATATTTTGATGTTCTTTCTCCTCGTGCAGGAGCGCCAAATTTAACATAATCTGCTCCAATACCGACGGCAAAGTCAGCTATGAAACTATCAGTGGTTTCTCCGCTTCTGTGGCTTACTATTATCTTCCATCCTGCTTTTTTTGCTAAAGCATATGCCTCCAACGATTCATTTATAGTGCCGATTTGATTTATTTTTAGTAACAATGCATTACATGATTTTTCTTGAATTGCTTTTCTTATTCTTGCAGGATTTGTTGCCAGGAAATCGTCACCGACAATCATTAATTTTTTTCCTGTTTTTTTCGTGAAATCTTTCCAGGATTTCCAATCATTTTCTTCAAAACCGTCTTCGATGGACATTATGTGAAACTTTTTTTGGAGTTTGTTATAGTAATTTATTAATCCATTTTCATCATAGGATTTTTTTTCCGCTGAAAAAATGTACCTCTTCATTTTTTTATCATAAAGTTCTGATGCAGCCATATCTATTGCAAATGAGAAATCTTTCTTGGCGAATTTAGATTTATGAATTGCAGTAGTTAATAGCTCAAATACTCTTTCGTTTTTTTCAAAAGGACTGGCAAATGCCCCTTCATAGCCAACATTCGTCGAGAATTTTTTTTCTTCAAGCATTTCCTTGACTGCATAATAAACTTCGGTTCCTTTTCTTATCTTTTCAGTGCAGTTTTTTGCCTTAGGAATAATCATGAATTCTTGAATATCTGAACTATTATTTGCGTGAGATCCTCCTTCTAATACTAACATTAATGGAGTCGGCATTTTTATTTTTTTATTTCCGGATATTTTTTTTATATATTCAAACAAAGGCATATTTGATTCGGCTGCTCCTGCTTTGCATACAGCTATACTAATTCCCAATAGCGCATTCGCGCCTATACTTGATTTGTCGATTGTTCCATCGAGATTAATTAATCGCATGTCAATTTCTTTTTGATTTTTTGGATCCATGCCTATTAATTTTTTTGAGATATTATTTATGGCAGTTATAGCTTTTTTGACTCCTTTACCATCATACCTTTTCTTTTGATTATCCCGCAATTCATGTGCTTCAAATTTTCCAGTTGAAGTTCCGCTTGGCACATCCGCTCTAAAAATTCCTTTTGCTGTTAGAATTTCTACTTCAATAGTAGGATATCCTCGAGAATCTAAGATTTCTCGTGCTTTAACCCCTTTAATTGACATTAAATAAAAACGAGAAAGAAATTTATAAAGTCTTTGTTAATGTTTATATTTTTCATTGAATCTTTTTAGATCTTCTTCATATTTTCCCGAATAGCAATATTCGAGAATTTCGATTAATGTTTTTGGAACAGTTCTTCCTAAACCTTGACAGCTTTGAAAGCATATGCCTTTTAAAAGATGATCAACTTCATCAGGTTGAAATTGCATGTCGATAATTTTTTTAGTTTCACAGTCCGTATTTCTTGAAAATAGAAGTTCGTTATTAGGGCCAATAAACATACCAAATGAACTCTCTGAGCTAATATGTAAATTGTAAATAGATGGATGGTTAGTCATATAGTTTTCATCTAATTGAGGCATGGGCAAATCAAAATGAGCCATTAGAATCATAGGATTTGCTCCATAACCTCCAAAACATTCTGCAGCAGCTCCAATTCTTCTTCCTAAGGATTTTGTATAATCAATTAATGGTTGGGCTTTATTCTCAAGCATAGCACTTTTTAAATTAAGCTGTTCGACGTATTTCATTACGCCGATTAGAAAATTTGGCTCTTCTGAATGATATGGTGAAACCAATTGCTTGTCTTCTTCTAATTCAGGCCTATATGACACAATTTTTCCCATTGGATCATAAGTTTTATCGGGAGTGATATCGGTTTTATATATCCTTAAATCAAGATTCATATCTCCTGTGATATTACTAACAAATGTCCTACCGTTCCATTGAAATGTCCATTCATAACCCTTTCTATGATTTCCATGCGTTTGATTCCAAATTACTGCACCTATACTTCCGACAAAATTATTGATGGAGGAGAATCCATGTTCTTGGTATTTCCAAATTTCCTCCGGAGACATGATACACGAAGCCAGCCAGCCTGTCATAAAATAAAAATCTTCACATTCAGTTTCTTGACTAATTATTTTTCCTCTCCTCTCAATTTTCCATGGATTTTCATCTTGATTTTTGAAAATATTTTCCAGTGATTCCATAAATTCTTTTCGTTCATCCTTAGGTAATGTTTTGAAATAACCTTCTTCTTGCATTCCTTTAACAATTTCGTGAATATCAGATTTTGAAGTGTATCCAGTGTACGGCAATTCATGTTTTTCTTTTTTATCTTTAATTTTGTCTACTAAACTTGCAGATATTAATTTCTGTTTGGATTCCGGATAGAGAGTATAATTAAATCTCATACTAAAATAATTATGGAGATATTTTTAATTATTTGTATATTCGGAAAAGCATGACTAATACAATTCTCTTCATAGCTTGTTCGATTGACGGTTTTATTGCTGGGAAAAATAATGATTTATCATGGCTGTTTCACGATCAGGATTACGGTTTCACGTCTTTTTTTAATTCAATTGGTTCAACGATCATGGGGAGGAAGACATATGAACTTTCTGCAGAATTGAAGGAATGGCCATATAATGGGAAAAAATGTTATGTAATTACTTCACAAGAGATTAAAGATGAAAGAATTATTATTCGTAAAGACTTGGTTACATTAGTTAAAGAATTAAAAGAAATTGAGGAAAAAGATATTTGGATTGTTGGAGGGACAAGAATTATTGCCGATTTGTTAAATGCTGGTTTGTTGGATTCCATGATTTTATTCATGCATCCTGTAATTATTGACGAAGGTATACCTTTATTTTACGGGATTAAAAAAATAAGTCTCAAGCCAATAAAACAACAATTGTATAATTCAGGATTATTAGAAGCGGAATATGATGTTATTAACTAGTATAGATAAACTCATCAATTTTCTTTTTTGCTTTTTCTCTTTCTTTTTGATGTTTTTCCAAAAAAGAATTTATTTTTTCAATGGTGTATTTTTTTAGTTCTCCTGTTGTTAGTTTTCCGAATTTATAATCATCATGGATCTGTTTTAGTTTTTTATCATCTTCTTCTAAAAGCATTCGAAGATATTGAAATGATACATCAATGTAAGGATTCCCGCCTTTTTTTCGGTGCTCATCTAGTGTAGCTTGCCCGCCGGAAAATGCATATTTATTAATTTTATCTTTGACTTCTTTCGGTGAATCGGTAGTATAGATTGTATATTGTTCGGATGAGGACATTTTTCCCTCGTTACCCGATAAAGGTGGTAAGAAGATACATTGGATTGAAGCTGGTTTATAATAGCCTAGCTTCGGCAAAATATCTCGCGACAATCTAAAATGAGGGTCTTGATCGACTGCATGCGGGATTAAACAAGGGATATTTTTTTCTTTAATTATTGATGGGAGAAATGCTGGAACTGCTTGCATGCTTGTATAAAAAATCTGGCCAATATTTGAGCTTTCATTAAGGCCAAATGAAGTTTTAACCATAGAAAAAGTAATTTTTTTGGCAACTTCGCAGGCGGGCTTATACATTAATTGTGCGTGCTTAGTATCTATAATGAAATGTGTTTTTTTTGGATTGAAACCTAATGCAATTACATCGAGCATATTATCCTCAAGAAACTTTTTGGTATCTGAAAATGAAATATCTTTTTTAAATAACATTTTTTCTTCGTCCGGAAATTGAAACCATAATTCAACATCAAAAATATCTTGTAGCCATTTTGTAAATAGCCAAGGCATTATATGCCCTAGATGAACTTTTCCAGATGGAGCTCTGCCGGTATACAAAAAAAATTTATTTCCTTTATCGTACTCATCTAAAATCCATTTTAAATCTCGTCCTGCAAAAAATACTTTTCTTTTCAGCATGTAATGAATAGGAGAATGTTTTTTTATTCTTTCGAGAATTTTTTCATCGATTTTCTCTACTCCAAATTCTTTTATTAATTTTTCATAATTGATTTCTCCAGAAACTTCCCACGGTGTAACACTTGGATGCGCTCTTCTCATATTAAGAGAGAGAAAAAGAATTATTTAAAGATGGCGGTTTAGAATAGTTATTACAAATATAATAATTGTGGATTAGGAGAAAATTTAAATAGAGAAAATAAGTCTTTTATATATGAAAAAGAGTAGTTTTGCATTTATTGGATTATATTTGCTTTTAACGGTATCCTATGTTTCTGCCGGAGTTTTCTTTTCAAGCCTTGATGAAAAATATAATTTAGGAGATATGATTGTTTTAGAGACAACGGTAGATCCTGTAGTTGATGGACGATTATTGAACACCGTATTATTATGTAATTCCAATAAAGTTATAGAATTCAACAATTTCCCTGAAAATGGCGCTGTAAATATAAAGGTGCCGTTAAATATTCATACCATTAATCAAATTGAAGGAAAATGTACTTTTTATGCTTCTTATAATGGTGAGAGCCGAGTTTCTGAAGATTTCGAAATTTCAAAACGATTAGTTGTTTCAATAACCAGCGATAGTTTTTTTTCAAATCCTGGTGAAGAAATTGTAATTTCTGGTAGTGCGAACAGGCAAAATGGATTTCCTATAAATGGGGAGCTTCAGGTTTCAATTCCTGAAATGGTGATTACTTCTGCTCCAACAACAGAGACTACGGATATATCCAACGACAGCGATAACTCGACTGCTGAGATAGAAACTACGCCGCAAACAGCTGCTACTTTATTTTCATCGTATTATGGGAAGATAACTAATGGTCAGTTTTCAATTCCTATAACATTAGAAGAAAAAACACCTGCTGGTAATTTTAGGTTAGAGATATTAGCGTATGAAATGTTAGGGAATGATAAGGCAAGCGAAGGTGTGGCAATTGCAAGCTTGCAGGTTTTTCAAATTTTAAGTTCTATTGATTTGGCATTAAATTATCCGAGCTTAGAGCCTGGTGAAACCTTAGAAGTTAAGGCAAATTTATTAGATCAGGCTGGATCTACTATAGATAGCGAGGTATCAACTATAATCCGAGATGAAAAAACGCAAACTCGAATTTATGAAAAAATATTTGCATCAACAGAAGTGTTTAATTATATAATTCCTACTAATTTAACTGCAGGATATTATGAAGTTGAAGCTCGCAGCGGAGAATTTTCTGCAAAGAAACGTGTATTCATAAATGAAAAGGCTATTGCTTCTTTTTTATTACAAAATCAAACGTTGACGGTGACAAATATTGGAAATATTCCTTATAAAAGAGATTTAGAAATAATGCTGAATGATAAGCCATTCGTCAAGAAAATCGATTTAGCACTTGGAGAAAACGCAAGATTCAAACTGACTGGAGCTAACAGTGCGTATAATGTTAAGATTAGCGATGGAGATTCAGAATTGTTGCAGGATGGAGTTGTTCTTACAGGTTATGCAGTTAGTGTTAATGAAGCAAAGTCTGGAGGTAGTTTATCTGTTTTTAAGAGTCCGATCATTTGGATTTTTTTGATAGTTATTTTATTACTTGGCGTTTTATTTTTATTTAGAAATATTTTCAAAAAAAGATCTTATGCCTATCATGATATAAAAGAAAAATCTAAAGAACCTAAAACTGAAGTCAAGACTATTCAAACGTTGAAGGACGAAGCGAAGGAGAAGTCAGGAATGAATTTTTCACCTATGAATCCCGCACCTAGTCAAGCTGAATCGGTTTTGTTGCAAAAAGGACATCGAAGTAAATCTGCTGTTATTGCTTTGAAGATTAAGAATACGTTGAACGCTCAATCAAAACAAAATATAGAAAAGGCTATTGAACAGGTTTATCAACGAAGAGGGGCAGTTTATGAGGAAGGAAATTTTATTTTTGTAATTCTTAGTGATTTAATGACGAAGAATATGAAAAATGAGATTGAAGCTGCAAAACTTGCCGAGAAAATTTCTATGGCTATTAAAGATCATAACGGTAAATTTAAAGAGATTATTGATTACGGAATTGGTATTAATTCTGGTGAGATTCTTGCTAAAGTTGAAAATAAAAAGCTCAAGTTTACACCGTTAGGAAATGTAATTATTGGAGCGAAGAAACTTGCTGATCAAGCTGATAAAACAATTTTAATTTCAAAAGAATCTTATGAGAGGGGAAGCGCTGAGATAAAAGCCGAAAAAAAGGGTGATGGTAAGGTTTATGAGATTAAAAGTGTAGTTGATCAAGAAAAAAACAAAAAGTTTATAGAAGAATTTTTGAAGCGTTCTAATACACGGTAAGGTTATATAATTGCATTTCTTTATTTTGTAATGAAAAAATTACGTAAAGAAACTATTGTCCTGAAAGAAGTAATTAAAAAAGGAATAATTTTATCCAGGGAAAAAAAAAAGAAAAAATTGAGGAAAAGAAATCTGATATTCCTGTTACTGTAATTACTGATAATTCTCCTAATATTACATTGAGAACTCTCGAGGATATTTTGCCTGTTGAAGAAAACTTTACTAATAATAGGACGTTGGAAACTGAAGTTCCAGTATCGGCGTCTACCAAAAATATTGCTAATTTTTCTACATATGGTTTAGATAAGCGAGAGGGAGAATATTCTTTGAACAACGATTACTTTGCTTCAAAAAATTATGAGTTTCAAAATCAAACTCCTGATGGTAGTCCGGATGTTTTAATGGGAAGTGATTTTGAACGGGAAAAAAATCCTCAAAAGAGTTATGATAATGAAAATGAACGGAAAGAACGAATGAAACGTTTTTAACAATATTTAAATAGAAATTTTTCTTTATACTTAAGGTGATATATGACAACCTATGAATCTGTTTTTCCGGGGTCGAAGTATTCGACGATGTTACCGAGTTATTATGTTGCGCCGATTTATCAATCAAGAATTTCTGAAATAGGAATGTCTGTTGATCCGCGAACTGCAAATCAACTTGGGGAATTAAATGCAAAAATAAATCCTGGAGTAAAATCCATTGAAGTTCAAGGAATAACTCCGGCTGTTTGGGAATCTATTCCTGAACAACATCTCGAAGAAATCAGACGATTGACGAAATTGACTGGTGTAACTACTTCATTACATGGTCCGATGATTGAATTTTCCGGAATAGGTGAAAGAGGTTATCAAGAGGAAATTAGAGTCGGAACTGAAAAGCAATTGGAATCTACTTTATTGCGTGCGCAGAAAATGTCTAATGAAGGAAATATTTCTGTGACTGTTCATTCGACATCTGCATTGCCGGAATTAAAACCGCATTATATTGGTGAAGACAAGAAAAAAGTTGAAGAGGGAGTATGGATTGTTAATCCTGAAACGGGACAGTTCCAGCTGTTACGTCCAAGAAAATCTTATTTTCCTGATGAAGGAAAATTTACAGGTAAAGCCGCGCCATATAATTCTGAAGAGGAGTTGAGACGTATTAATGATGAGCTTTGGACAGGAAGTTTGCAGGAGATTAATCGTGGTGTCGATATTGGATCACAGCCATTACGGGAGCTAAAACAAATTTCTGATTATGAACAGCTACAAAATATGGATCCTAAATCAATTCATGATGAAAATGAAAGACAGCGATATGAAGAATTACAACGCGCATTAACTCATAGCCAATTATATTTACGGGGATCTTTTCGTCAATTCCGTGAGCTTTTTAATCAAACTTATAATCGTATAGATAATCAGGGAGACAAGAAAAAAATGGATGAATTTGCGAAAAAAATTGCGCCCGTAATTACTCATGGTATAGAAAAAGATCCTAAGAGACTTGAAGAGGTAAGAGATGTTATCGATAGAGGTCTAAAAGTATTGAACACTTTACAGGATCCCCCAAAACAATGGCAAGAGCTTGAAAGATTTGCTGTTGATAAAATTTCCCAAACTTTTGCTAATGCAACTACTACTGCTTATTTAAAATATGGAGATAAAGCGCCTATTCTTAACGTTGAAAATCCACCGTCAGGACAACATGGATTGAGTTCTGCTGATGATCTTATCAATTTGATTAAAGAGTCTCGAGAGAAAATGGCTAAAAATCTGGTTAAAGCGAAAAATATGTCGGAATCAGAAGCGCGAGCGACTGCTGAAAAAATGATTGGCGCGACATGGGATGTTGGTCATATTAATATGATGCGAAAGAAAGGATATACTGAAAAAGATGTTATCGCTGAGACGAAAAAAATTGCGCCTTTTGTTAATCATGTTCATTTATCAGATAATTTTGGTTTGGATCATACTGAATTGCCAATGGGAATGGGTAATGTTCCGTTTAAGCCGATGATTGATGAGATTAAGAAAGCTGGTTTCAAAGGCAAGGAGATTATTGAGGCCGGTAATTGGTGGCAGTTTTTTGCGCAGCAAGGCGGCGGTACGCCATTTTTTCCTAGTATTGAAGCATTGGATTCTCCTGTATACTCTATGGCTTATGGTCCAACTTGGCAACAGTCAGGAAGATTCGGAATGTATTATTCAGGACGTGGACCGATAAATCCGTCACAAATCAATAATTATAAATAATAGTTCTTGTTTGTATATTTATGAGCGAGAGACAAGGGCTTGAGTTTTTAGAAGGCAAATATACAGATTATCCTAAATTATATTTAAGCACCGATGATTGATTGCTGTATCTAGTTGGGAATAATGAAAAGTTATTGTTAAGAAAACGTTCTGTGGAAGGATATTAAATTCGTGATAACCCTGTTAATGGAACGATGCAGTATGATATTTATGTGAAATATCGAGTTGATAATAATAATCATTAAAAACTCTTTTAATGTCATTTTTTATGGAACTTGAGAAAGATTATGTTCTTAAAAGATCAGATGAATGGTATGAACAAAATTTTAAGCTTAAATTTACTCCTGGATTATATTATCAATTTCAACAAAGAATACAAAATCATTTATTAGGGAGTAAAACATTGGAAACTGCTGTAAAAAGAGATTTTTTTAGTGATTTACAGAAACAATTATTTGAGGACTCACAGAATTTTCTCGAGAAATTTACGCCATTTAGAAAGAAGTACTCATTTTTCAGATTTAACTCATTATTATATTAATTTAGTCGAAAATATCAGAAGAAAAAGTGATGAAATTTTTCCAGAGGATATTAGTAACTCAGATATTACTACAATTTATTATGAAACCTTCGGGGAAAACGAAAATTTTTAAGATGATTCAAGAGTCCCTTTCTCAGACTAAGCAGATATATGAACAAAGAAAATTGAAAGGAAATTTATCCCAGGATGAGTTAGTATATCGTTGTGAAATGACAGATGCTATAGTTCAAGAAATCCCTTTTCTTTTCGAAATAATTTTACCCACATAAAATATAAAAATAGAGATTACCATAAGAACCAGGTGATGAACATTCAAAAAAATTTCTGGAATAGTCGATTTGCCTTTGCACACTGGAAACTGTCCTCGATGGCTGTTTCCGTTAATGAAAAATTTATCTAAAGAAATTTCTGAATTAATTATTAATGAATATGGTGAAGATGAATTACTGAAAAAACTTTCTGATCCTTATTGGTTTCAGTCTTTTGGCTGTGTGCTTGGATTTGATTGGCATTCCTCTGGATTGACTACGACGACAACCGGCGCTTTGAAAGAAGCATTAAAAGAAAATCCTGCGATTGGTATTGCCGGCGGGAAAAAACTGGCGCGAAAAGCTCCGGAAGAAATTAAATCGTTAGGAGAAAGGTTTAATTTTTCAGAACAAAAAATCAATGAACTTATTAGAATTTCTAGATTATCTGCAAAAGTTGACAATGCTTTAGTTCAGGATAGTTTTAATTTATATCATCATACAATATTTTTTACTCAGCACTCGTGGGCGGTTGTTCAGCAAGGAATGAAGGATAGATATGCTCGACGATATCATTGGATCAATAATGAAAATTTAAATTTTGTTAACGAGCCTCATGCTGGCATTATATCAGATTTATTAACTAATACGTTAAATTTAACTGCATACGAAAGTAAGGAAACAAGAAAATGTTCCTTGGATTTAATTAAGGATAATCCTACTCGTTTGAAAAAATATATTCAACCATTAAAAATACATAATCAAAGGACTCTATTTGATTTTAATAAAACTGCAGCTTTTTCTATGCCATCACAACATTTCCCGTCAATAAACGCTGATTTGAAAACTTTGCTGAAAGTTTATGAAATGCAGCCGGAAAATTATGAGGAAATGATTTTAATAAAAGGCATGGGGCAGAAAAATATTCGGGCATTGGCCATGATATCGCATTTAATTCATGGAACTGAATTATCATGGAAGGATCCGGTTAAATTTTCTTTTGCTCATGGTGGGAAAGACGGTTGGCCATATCCAGTAGATAAGAAGGTTATGACAGAAAATACTGAATTCTTGCAGCAAGCGATAGTAGACGCAAAGATAAATAGCGTGGATAAAGTCCGTTGTTTAAAGCGTTTAGACCGATTTTATGCCCCCTTAGTAAGAATTTAATCGTATACTTCACCGCAAAAATATTTTTAAAATCAGCGAAGATATAGTATTATGAAAAAAGGTGATAATAATTCGGAAACATTTGATCTGCGCAGAAAATATGCAAAAAAACTGTTATTTCTTATTGGTACGTTAGTCATTATAAATTTTATATCACTTTTTGTCTATGCGAGTCAAAAAAATATGATCGACCTTAATTTTAATTATGATTTTAAATTTAAATTACCCACTCCAAAATCAGAAACGGAAACTCCCGGTTTTGTCGAAGGGAAGACATGTGAAGATGGAACAGCATTAAATGAATGTTCGGAAAAAAAGCCTCTGTTTTGTTATAATGGACAATTATTAGAGAAGGCGCATACTTGCGGTTGTCCTGAAGGATTAAAGATTAATTTTCAGAGTTGTGAGAAGTAGTTATCTTTTGCTGTAAATTCGACCAATTCGCATATTTTGCATTTATTAATTAGATTATTCTTGTCGTCCCTCACTGAATTTTCAAGTTTTTTTCTCAAAAAATTTTTTTCGACTGTTTTTTTAAATACTCTATAATAAATATATGCTTGAATTATATCTTTTGAATGGAGATTATCAAGTAGAGTTGGTTTTTCTATGAGTAGGCGATGCATACTATCTAAAAGCGGAGGCTGATTATATAATGAGTCCAAAAACTCTTGGGTATAATTTCTTTCCATGAATGATATTGGTTAGTTTTTTTCGTTAAAGCTATAAACCTTCATATTTTATAAATTATATGCCCTTATAGTTCAGCCTGGATAGAACGCGAGCTTGCGGAGCTTGAAACCGGGGTTCAAATCCTCGTGGGGGCGTGCCGACCTTATCGACGATAAAGCTGTTTTAACGCTCCCCGCATGATTTTTAATTGACGATAAAATAAATTGAGATTTTTATAGAGGATTTTGGTAATTTTTTAGGTTTATGGGGTTGGGGAGCGTGTAACCACGAGATATTATTATTAACTTCATAGTAGTGATAATACAAAGGTTTAAAAATATAATTTTGTAGTAAATTATATGTTAAATGAAGAAACAGAAAGGGCAATGAAAGAAGCTGAGGGCTTATTAAAGAAGTTAGATAGAATGCAAAAGTTCGCAGATAAGTATCATTTAACTCCTTCAAGAGAAGCTCAAAGACTAGTTGAATCTATGCAAAATCTTGCCAATGCTATACCAGAAACTACAAATCCTCAAACTCAAGAACAATTAATACAATCAGAACTAAAAAGAAGGTTACATGGAGAGGCAGCTTATTTAGACCAAAGATTAAGCGGAAGACTTTATGATTTTGATACTGTTGTAAACATATTAGGAATTCCCAAAGAGGACATTAGCTCTTTAAGACCTTGGTTAGAATCTAACAAAGAAAAAACGCAAGAAGCTGTTGAGAGACTATTTCATTCAAGAGAAATTGAAGGATATGAACTTCCATTAGCATCAGATATTCCTAGCGTAAGAAGACAGGTTGAGGAATTTGCAGGAGCACATATACAAAGATACCATAAAACTTTAGGTAAATTTTTACAAGGATTAACTAAAGTAGGAGCGTTTATAAGAGACATTGATGCAGTCCCTACGACACAAGATAGGTCTTACTTTCATCCATTAACAAATAATCTTGCAGTAAGTATTCCTGCGATTTGTTTTTCAAAAGAAGAGGGAACATTACATATTAGAGATAAAGAATTGATTAGATTATATGGACATGAAGGAATGGGTCACGCGCTAAATTTTGTGATTACAAGGTTAAATGGATTACCTTATTTTTTAACACAGGATTCAGCTTTAACGGTATCAACAGCGGAGTCGGTTGCACAATTTTATGAAAATGTTCTACTCGAAGATTTAAAGAAATCTCGTGAAACTCAAAAAGCCTTAGGAATAGAACACAAATTTGCTGAAATCTATCAAGAAGCAAAAGACGCGGAACAATTAGAAGAATATAAGAAAAGAATTTTCCAATATGGAATTTCTGTGTTGGGAGATAAAAATCTAGGAGAACCAAGCGACCCATCAGTATTAAAAAGAAAAGCTGATATGATGTATGAAGTAGCAATTGATAAAAGGGGAGTTCAAAGCTTGATACAACAAAATAGATATAATTTTGATTCTGAAGGAAACTTGAATCCTCAATTGGTTGGAGAATTAAGATATTGTGCTAGACCCGTTTATAGAGCATTGGAAGAATTTGCTAGAAAGGGTGTTAATTATGATGAGCAAGGTAGAAATACAATCGATGCAACATTCTTAAGAGGATTATGGACTCCTATTGGATTTGTAGATAATGCAAGATTAAGAGCAGAATCAAAATAAAAATCCTTTTTAAACCAACCTCACAATGCGGGAGCGTGTAACTAAACGCTTTTTGACAAAGTTTAACCTCAAACCAAAATTCTAACAAACTTATTTTGTGAAAAACTATCAGCATCGACAAATTCTTAAAATGTATCGTGAGATTCTTAACTTAAGGTTAAACATCTCGTGGGGGCGTTATTCCTTAGGATTAAGTTATTAAAGGGGCACTTACCTAAATTTCGGTTTATGGTTCTACGACCAACTAGCGAAAAGTTTAAATATAACTTATTATAATAGATTATAAGGCAATATAAGATGAAGACAACAATACAAATATCAAATAATGTAAAATCAGTTTTAGATAAAATGAAAATGATGGAAAGAGAAACATATAATGAGGTTATAGAAAGAATGATAGAAGACGATTTAGAATTAAATGAAAAAACAAAGCAGGAAATAGAAGAAGCTAGAAAGAGGGTAAAGTCTGGAAAGTTTATAACTCAAGAGGAAGCTAAGAAAAGGCTTGGATTATAATGTCCTTTAAGATAGTTTGGGACGAAAAAGCATACGACTCTTTAAATAAACTTGAGCCCCCTATAACTAGAAGAATTTTTAAGAAAGTTGAAGAATTATCTGAAAATCCTTTTTCTAAAGATATCAAAAGATTAAAAGGGAGCAATGATTTTAGATTAAGGATTGGAGATTACAGAGTTATTTTTGCTATCGAACAAAACACTTTGCAAGTCCTGAAAGTTGGTCATCGCAAGAATATTTATGATAGATAACATAAAATAATTATCACAACTCACCTATTTCTTTATATCTCTAGGAAAAAGTTGGAGATTTAATCCTCAGGATTAAGTAATCGTGGGGGCGTTTTTTGACAGAGATAAATGACAGAATTTTGGTGCTTTATTAGGCTAAATAATTAGAAATTATTCAACTAAACAAACATTTTTATATCTTCATTTATATGTTTGATTATGGAAGAAGAAAACCAAAACTCCGAAGAAGTTTCTGAAGAAACTTCAGAGGAACAGACAGAGGAAGAAGTAGAAAACCAAAAAGATGATTCCTCTGAACAACAAAATTAAACTGATGCATTTTGTTGAGATTTAATTTATTTATCAGGGCGAATGGCGGGTGGGATTTTTTATAGAGTGGGGGTTAATCAATTTATACTTAAATTTTTAAACAAAATTTCATTGATTAATTAAATGTCCGAAGAATATATTGTAAAAAAATCAGGCGAATTAACCCATACGGAAAAATAAGAGATGTTTAATTTACTTGTAAAAGGATATCCTGATTTTGCTGATTATTATATCAAGAACAGGTATTATTCTACTATAAGACCTTAGAAAGTTTTTATGATTAAAAAAGATGGGAAGCTAATTGGACAAGGAAAATTTCTTTGGAGAAATCTTGCATTGAAAAATAAAAAAATTAAATTGGCTGCGTTTGGATTAATTATTGATAGAGAATATCAGGGAAAAGGTTTAGGGAAAAATTTGGTTCAATTACAAATAAAAGAAGCTGTGAGAATTAAAGCAGATATTTTATATGGTACGACAAAAAACCCTATTGCCGAAAAGATTCTCAAAAATTTGGGATTTGTTAAAATAGATATTCCGGTATTCTATATCGAGGTTTTAACAAAAAAGAAGAAAAAAGAGGAAAACAATGTTTATGTTTTAGAAATTCAAAAAGGAATTCTTGATCGTATACGTAAAGAAAAAAAGTTGTTAATTGGAGATGGGCTTCTTTAAGATATTTATTTGATTAAACTTAAATATCTATTTAGATTGAAAATTTTATGAATATTGAAGAAGAAATTAAAGATCTTGAAGAACAGCTTTGTCAAGCTGAACTAAAACCTGATCCGGATTTTTTTGAAAAATATCTTGCCGATGATGTTGTACTGGTTTCAGAAGGAAAACCTTTCATGGCAAAATCTATTGTTGTTGATGCCCATCGTCCAGGGAAAAATCAAAAATTTAATTGACGAGTTAAGAGTGTTTAGTAACTGAGAGATGGAGAATTAATTATTATTTTCCAATTTCTATCTTTACATATTTCAGATCTTTTTCCCACAGATCAATTAGATTTCTATTATAGATTATAGCTGCAGGATGAAGTAACGGAATAAGTTTTATTGGAAGGCCTTCAAAATTTATACTCAGAGCTTTGCCGTGGACATGAGTAATGCCTAATTGTTCACTCATTTTATCAGGATCTCCTCCAGCTAGAAAAAATTTTGTTGCATAATTACCGAGAGAGCAGATAATTTCTGGTTTTATTTCCTTAATTTGTTTTTTCAGCCAGGGTGTATGTGCATGAATTTCTGCGGTTGTTGGTTGACGGTTTTCAGGCGGACGACACTTGAGAATATTCGTTATGTAGATATCTTCGAGGGATAGGCCAACTGTTTCAAGCAATTTGTCAAGATTTTTTCCTGCTGCGCCTACGAATGGAAGTCCTTGTTCATCTTCATTTTTTCCCGGCGCTTCTCCGACAAATAGTATTTTAGCACTTAAATTTCCTTTTCCGATAACGATATTCTTACATAATTTACAAATTTCTGTTGACTGTGCGAGTGCAATTTCGTCCATTTTTTATTTAATATAATGAATTATAAAAATATTGCCGTAAGTTGATTATAATTATATTTTTAAAGAACCCATTATTAGATTGACTATGACTGAATCTGATAGAAGAAGTGATCGGCAAGCATTGGATTTTTTAAATGTAGAAAATGCTAAAAGGAATCTTGAAAGGCCTTTTTACGAAGATCCTGAACTTAAAATAGCTAATTCACCTTATAGTTTTCAAGACCACACGCTTTATTTTATTCAATCGGGACAAGAAGAAGGCAGATATATTATTCCACGAGGATGTTTGGAAGAATTTGCGACTACTCCTCGAGACAGATTAGAATTAAAATTAATTACTATGAATGAAACATTAGTTCTTCATGCTATTCAACGTGGATTAACTATAGATTCATTAGGTATGGCATTTGCGCAAGCATATATCGAGCAAGAGAGACGATATAAAAGTACACAAGTAAGGTAGTTAATCATAAAAAAAAGAAAAGATAAGTTTTAAATTACATAACTGATTATTTGTCTCATGAAACTCATAACTCATCAAGATGCTGAAGCTCGCGGATTGAAAAAAATCGGCAGCATTATTGAAGAAGACATGTCAAAGGTAATATTGATGATAGAAAGATTAAAAGAAAATAAAAAAATTGAATATTATTCTGCTGATTTGATTTTGTTTGATGAAGTTAATCACGTTGGTAATATCGAGATAAGTTTCTGGAGATAAATAATTCGATTATTGTTCTATATTCTTTTTAAAGATAGTTTAATTATAAAAAATATGAAAATAATTGTAAGGAGGTTATCATGGCAAAAAATATTTTATTAGGCATATTAATGCTTAGCGCTTTGCTAATGGGTACTTTGTTGGTTGCTGCATTTGTTATGCAACCAGCTCAAAACAATACTCATCCTTTGAAAGTTATTGATGAAGAAGACGCTTTTGAAGATGACGAAGTTGGAGAAGTAGAAGATGCGTATGAAGAGCCAATAACAGGTTCAGCGCTCGATCAAGTAAGCGCTGTGGCACTAGCTTATATCGGAGAAGGACAAGTTACTGATAGTGAGGTTGGAGATGAAGATGGATACTATGAAATTGAGATAACTCTTGATAATGGAAAAGAAGCTGATGTCCATCTTGATCAGGATTTTAAGGTCATAAGCACTGAATACGATTAATTTTTTTATAACATTTTTTGACAGTTGTACGAGTAGATTTATAAATCTCTTAAAATTAATTTTTCAATGAAATATCTATTAATAACTGCAATACTGATTATGATCGCCCTTGTTCAGGCGCAGGAAGATGCCGGCGATTATATGGTTGGGAATTGGGAATTGGAAAAAGCATTAAGTTTTGTTAATGGAGTTATCGCGCTGGCATTGTTTACAATAACACTTGCAGCCTATAGTCGTGACGGAAGAAAACGGTTCCTTTTGGTAAGCCTTGCATTCTTTTTATTCTCGATAAAAAGCTTTCTGATATCATCTGAATTATTTATTGCTGAATTAACTTGGGTTGAACCAGTTTCAATTGTGTTTGAATTTGTAGTGCTGCTCTTATTTTTTTCTGGAGTAATCAGCAGGGAGGGCTAAATGACCTTGAACTCTGAAAAAATTCTAGAATTTTCCCGCCGAAGAGAAGTCTACAATATGGTAAATCGTTTTGCAGGCTGTCATTTTCGTGAATTGGAGAGAAAAAGTACCATACCCGGAAGCTCTTTGAAATATCATCTGGATTATTTATCACGGCATAAAATAATCGCAGAAGTGAAAGAAGGTAATTTTTTGCGCTATTATCCGTTTTCCTTTCCCATAGAAAATCGAAGAATTTTGAATCTTCTTCGACAGCAGAGCATTCGGCATATACTTCTTCTATTCACAACACAGCAAAGTTGCACACCTGATGAACTAGTTCGATTTACATCGTTGTCTCCCTCAATAATTAGTTGGCATGTAAAAAAATTAGAGCGGCAAAAAATTATAAGCATGGAAAAAAATGGAAGGGAAAAAACATTTCATTTAATAATAGACAGAAAAAGTCTTACGCATCTGCTGCTTTCTTATAAAGAGTCATTTTTTGATACGTTGGTTAACAACAGTATTGACTTATGGGATATCTAAACTCCGAGTAGTAGCGAAGCAATAACAAAATAAATTATTATTGAAGTTACATCCGAAATAATTGTTCCAAGTGGTCCGCTGCCTACAGCAGGATCTAATTTTAATTTATTCATTAAAATAGTTGTTATCAAAGCTGTACAGCTGCTGATGACTATAGTGAAAAACATTGAGATTGATATTACCATTGCGATATAAGGTTCTCTCCAAAAAAGAAAGATGATTAAAAAAACTAAGAGGCTTATAATGAGGCCTAAAATTGAACCTATACCAATTTGGCGAAGAAAATAAGATTTAAATTTTAACTGTTTACCCATTATTGCTAAGTCGCGGATGAATAAAGTTTGGTGCTGAACTCCCATAGCTCCACTCATATACACGATGGAAGGGAGGAAAAAAGCTAAGATCAAATAATTCTCTAGTGTTGATTTGAAGATGCCAATAAACAATGAGGATGCTGTAATGCCAATTAAACCAACTAATAGCCAAGGCAGACGATGTAAAACATTTAGGAAAAATGGTATTGCAAGAGTGTTCTCGTATTTTAAATGAGATTTGTGAATACCTGCAAAATGGAGGACATCTTCTCGGAGAGAACGATTGATTATTGATAAAATTTCGTCAGACGAAACTACTCCTAGTAATTTTCTTTTTTTTACTACAGGAATTGCTTTTATATTGTGCTTAATCGTTATATCCGCGGCAATTTCTCGTTCTGTATCTGGCGTAACAGATATTACGTTTTTTCTCGTTATCGCGCTTATTCTAACAGTTCCCGGATAATCAAAAACATCTTTAATTGAAAAGACGCCAAGTAAATTATTATCTGAGTCGATAACATAGACATAGTCAATTAGCTTCGATTTTTTCATGTCTTTTTTTAATATCTGGAGAACTTCGCTTATTTTCAGATCGTTTTGCACTTTTAAAAAATCATGGATCATGATTCTGCCAACTGAATGTCGTGGATACTGTTCATGAATATATGCTTTCATCTTCTCTTTTGATAGAATATGAATCTGCTCTATATAAATTTTCTTTAGAAAGAGTAAGCAAAGATTTATAAGAGGAATTTTTGTAATTTATATAAGACAACGGTAATTCCTTCTTATCGCTATCTAATTAGATATGAAGCATTCGAAAACAATTAACAATGAACAAGATGAAAATTCTGATAAACCTAGTATCACTTTTCGTGAGTTAGGGCTGCCACACCCCCTTCTAAAGGCAATTGAACATGAAGGATTTGAACATCCTACTGAAATTCAGGAGAAATCCATACCTTTTGTGATACAAGGAAGAGATGTTATTGCACAGGCATCAACAGGATCTGGTAAGACCCTCGCATTTAGCTCAGTAATATTAAAAGAAACCCAAAAGGATTTTGGACTTCAGGCATTAATCTTAACGCCGACTCGAGAACTTGCCGAACAAGTTTCCCAGTCAGTTAAGAAGTTCTCCCAATTTAATCCATTAAAAATATTTTCGGTGTATGGCGGCGTTTCAATTCGACCCCAAATAGAAAATCTTGAAAGAGCTGAAATTATTATTGGCACTCCGGGAAGAATTTTGGATCATATTGCTCGACATACTATGGACTTATCACAGTTAAAAATTCTTGTTCTTGATGAAGCAGATAGAATGTTGGACATGGGATTTCGTCAGGATGTTGAAAAAATTATAAATCACTGTCCTAAAAAAAGACAGACTTTGCTATTTTCAGCGACGATGTCTGAAGAAGTTATACGATTATCGCAACGTTATATGAACAATCCAGTCGAAGTATCTGCAGAACCTTATGTTGATCCTAAAAAATTGACGCAAGCTTATTATGATATTAATTCTAAATTTAAATTTTCTTTACTTACTCATTTGCTGAAAAATGAAAAATCAAGATTGGTAATGGTTTTTTGCAATACCCGAAGAAATGTAGACCGTCTTGCACGCAATTTGGAGTCACAAGGAGTTAATGCTTTGGCTTTGCACGGCGGATTTTCTCAAGATAAGCGTAGTAGAGTAATGGAACAATTTCATTCAAACGAAACTAATGTTTTAATTTGCACTGATATTGCTGCACGTGGCTTAGATATTCAAGGAGTAACTCACGTGTATAATTATGATATTCCTCACGAGTCTAAAGAGTATATTCATCGTATTGGTCGAACGGCTAGAGCAAAAGAAGAAGGGAAAGTTATCAATATAATATCTAACATGGATTATGAGGATTTTCAAAATATTTTGAATATCGAGGATATGTACATAAAGAATGAACCGGTACCTCCTTTTACTGAGATACAATTAGTCCAAACTGAAAGAAGGCCATTTGCTCGAAGACCTATTCGTAGAGGCGGGTTTAGAGGAATGAACGAAAGGCGAAGTAGGGAAAGAAGAACTAGAGATGATCGCAGACCAAGTGGAGGCAGAGATCGAAGAATTGGAGGAAGAGCTGGCGAATTTCGAGGAGGAGACCGCAAAAGAAGTTTTGGAGGACGGGATTCTCGAGATAGAGATTCTGGAGGATCACGCGATTGGCGAAATCGTCCTCGTGAGAGAAGCAATTTTAGAAAGAGAAGACCGCGATTTTAGTATTTGTGCTACGACTTCATTTTAAAAAACATTTTTTCTTTAGTCAGTCATGAATGAAATTGATCCTGTAAAAATTGAATTAACTCTAGGCGAAGTCTATTATTTGATAAGAAAAATTGAGAAAGCAGAGAAAAAGAAATGATTAAGTATAAGTCTTACATTCGCAATTAAACTCGGCAATTCTACCCAGATTTGTATTTGCTCGAACACTATTCAATTCACATACAAAATCTTTATTAGAGCCATATCTTTTTATGTATTCATCTCTACACATCGAAGGATAAACATTGATAATATTTTCACCATTTATATCAACGCTAAACATTATAGGATTGCTTAAGTAAGAAGAATAGGCTTTACACTAAAAACTCCAGCAAAATAGCCAATTAACAAAGAGATAATTATAGCGATTATTAATATTAATTTTGAGTTCATTTGCTATCTGTGTAATTACAAATATCCTATATTTAAGGCTATCTGTGTTTTTATACAGATGGCTAGGAGAAACATTTTAGATGTTATTGAAGACATTTTGAAAATCTTAGATAAAAAGAAAGAGTTGTCTGTTAAGAGTATTGCTAGAGAAGTCAGAAGCCAATGGGAAACTACTATTAAAGCATTAGAGTTCATGAAAAGAGTTAGATTAGTAAAAGAGAGACAAGGAAAAACTTCTCACAAAACAGAAAGATTGTTTAGCTTGAAACAGGCTAGTGTAATTACTACGTAGAAACTAACCTAAAGATTTATAAAATCAATATTTCTAAAGTCGGTATGGCGAAATATAATTTACCAAATGAAGAAATGAAAAGATATGAAGTTTACAGCGGTAGCAATGTAAAGCAAATGCCAAAACTTATTGCTGACGGCAGAATTCCAGCAAGTGTTTCTCAGATTATGCAAAGAAGATTGAATTTAAGAAATGATGAAACAGGAGTTAAAGCTTTCTACATGGATAATTATTTTGATACTGATGATGCTGTTGTATATCACCCTGATGGACAAGTAAAAGTTGTGCTTGGTTCTCAACATCTACGGGAAATTAATTCTGACAGCAACATACGAGGTGGCGCATTAATTTTATCTACTGATATTTACGATTCTTTAGAAGGAGAAGAATTCAAAAAAGGAAAACTTGGAAAAACTGAGTCTTTACTTTCTCTTCAAGATGTTAAAGCTCATCCAGTTTGGAAAACATTAGCAAGAGACCAAGCATTATTAGATGATTATGTGGATTATATCTTTGCGGAAGGAAAACAGAGATTTAATTATGATACTGCTATGGGAGTTTTCCCAAGTTCGGCCCAAGGAAATACGCCTGAAATGCGGTCCTGGTGTGTCGGCAGGCTCGAGAGCAGGTCTAATGCGGATGGCAGGATTGTTCTTGACTATCACTATGGTCGCCTGCTCGGTATAGCGCCGGAGGCGCTGAATTATCACTGAAAAAATAAGTTAGTCAGTTCTAACAGACAAATTTATAATTAGATGTCGTCTTCATACTGCGCTGCTTTATAATTTCACTTTGAATAAATCGTTTATGGAACCAAAAGATTTTCTTATCCAATGACTGAATAATGCCTATGCTATGGAAAAAGGCATTGAACAGAATTTGAAAAGCATGGTTAATGACGCGAAAGAATTTCCCGAATTGCGCCAAGAATTTGAGGATCATATGAAGATTACAAAAAATCATGCGGAGATGACTGAAAATAGAATAATTGAATTAGATGGAGAAGTTGCCGATACGAAAAAATTAATGTCGCAGTTCACGGTATTAGTTCAGGGTATGACTATGAAAATGATGTCGTACAAGAATTTGAAGAATGTAAGCATGGAAATTCAGATAATTGCGCAGAAAATTGGAGATATGGATACAGTTGATTTGTGCGAAGATATTCTATCAGATGAAATAGATATGTCAAGGATACTAGAGAAGACTATGCCAGATATACTTGAGAAAGAGATGTTACGAAGTCTCAGTCACTGACATGAACAATTTACGAAAATATGGATATCTGTAGGTAACCTTGGGCTTTTTTCTAATTTCAATTGTAGGTCACTGGACATTTGCATGGTTTTCTTACGTTAATCAGCAAAACGATCACAATGTGCAAATTGAGTTTCAGGAATACTTTATCGAAACGATAAAAGATACATTAGAGAATTGGCAATCTGAGTTTTTACAGCTCATGTGGCAAGTTGGAGGGTTAGCTTTTTTACTTTATGTCGGTTCGCCTCAATCTAAAGAAAGTAGTGAACGAGTCGAAGAAAAAATAGATTATATTATAAAAAAAGTTTATCCCAATGCAGATATAATTTTTAAAGAATTGGCTAAGAAATTTCCGAAACAATAATTATTTTTTATTTTTTTCAGTTTTGGGATGTTCGTGTCCTTCCTGCATTCTCTCCCATAATTCCCTAAGATGTTTCTTTTTCTCTTCTTTATATTGAGATTTGTCCTCTCCAGATTTTTCAATTATCTTAGCAGTGTAATCGCCTCCTAAAAAATGAGGCAAGATAACATAATCTGCTCCAGCATCATATAATTCAAACGCATCTGAAATCTGGCGAGCAGTTAAGATAATTATTGCTTTTTGATTCTTTTTTCTTATCTTATTAATTATGATAAGATTTATTTCTGATTCTGGAATTGTAGAAACAATAACGCGTGCATGATCTAATTTAATTTCTTCCAGGAAATCAGCGTCGGAAACATCGCCATACAAACAGTCTATTCCTCTAGATTTCAATCTTTTAATTCGTTCAGGATCATAATCCACCACTACATAATTTTTCTTGAGTTTTGCAAATGATTTCATTATAGAAAATCCAATTCTATTTTCACCTAACAAAAAATATTGATATTCTTTTTCTTTAATTTGTTTTTCTTTAGTTATTTTTCTTTCGAAAATTCGAAGTAATGGTGACAAATTTCTGTATAGGGGTTCTGAATAAATTATCATGTATGAAGATCCGGCGATAGTAATTAAACCAATAGCAGTAATTAATGATAGTACATCTGTTGAAAGATGTCCGACCTTTGCGCCCAAAGCAATAAGTATCAGAGAAAATTCGCTGATTTGTGCGACGGTAAGGCCAGCCATAAAGCCCGTGCTTTTTGTATACCTGAAAAACCCCATTAATCCCATCACAATTATAGGATTACCAATTAAAATTAACAAAGAATATAATATAATTGGCTTGATCTGTGTTGATACTGAGCTGAATGACATCTGTGTTCCAAGTAAAATAAAAAATGAAATCAAGAAAAAATCGCGAAGAGAACGAAGCTTCGCGCTTACCTCCCAACTATATGAAGACATTGATAATAAAATTCCTGCAATAAGCGCACCCACTTCTAATGAAAAGCCGATGTAATAAAATAAAGATGCAAGACCGAGACCCCATGATATTGCAAAAACAAATAAAAACTCCTGTGATTTCGAGAAAAAATTATTTAATTTTGGCAAAATAAAATAACTTATCGGCGATAAAATTGCAATTAAAATTATTGATTTTGTAAACGTTGAGGTTATAAAACCTGCCGCATCGCCGCTGTTGGATAGTGAAGAGACTATCAACAGAATTATTATCGCTATAAAATCCTGCACTAATAAAAATCCAATTGAAATTTTTCCATACAATTTATCGAGGGCATCTTTATCTGAAAGGAGCTTGGTGATAATTATTGTTGAGGAAAAACTTATTGCAACTGCAATGTATAAGGAAGTTATTGAGTTAAAACCCATCAATAATCCAAAAAAATATCCTATTAATGTCGTGATTACTACTTGTCCTATTCCTGTAATTAATGCTATGAGGCCAACTTCTTTAATTACTTTAGGGCTGAGATGCAATCCTACAATGAATAATAAAAATGCTATGCCTAATTCAGAAAATGTAGCAAGGGTTTCATCATATGTTAAAATATTTAAAAAAACTGGGCCAATGAGAACACCCGCAATAATATAACCAATTATTAATGGTTGTTTGAGAAGTCGCATGATTAACGAGACTGCTAAGACTATGAAAAGGATTACGCTTAATTGAAGCATAATGTTTTCTGAAATTGCGTTTACAAAATTGTCGATCATCTCTTTTTAATTAGAATGATATAATAATTAATAAAGCTAGTGTTTTCGTATATGAAATTTTTTAAATGGGGTTATTTTATTTGAGGCATGGAAGTACCATTAAAAAAGAAGTGTAGATTATTTATTGAGAAATTTGGTGATGATTTGCAAAAATATCATCCGGATGTTTGCTTTTATACGTTTGGTTCCGTGAATTCTGAATATTTCGATGAGGGGAGAAGCGATATTGATGGGGTATAATTATTGATAGTAAGATTCTGACTGACTATGAAAAAATGATTGATATTGGGAGATTATTTGCATAGCGTGAACCTCCAATTGATACAGATATAAATGTTATAGATTGTGAATCTGCGCGAGATGGCCGGTTTCTTTCGTACTCTCACGATTACACCTCTTATCTTCAGGATCACGCAGTCGTTCATACAAAAAAAATGCTTAATAAATTGAATGGATTAGATTATAAAAATTCGGTTTTACATTCTGCAGCTTTAAATTTTTGCGGACAGCGTGGTGTCAGAACGTACTTAATGAAAGCAGCACATGAGCGAAGTGAAAATTACGACGATTATCTTTCTTTTGCCAATAATGCTTTTGGAAAGGCAGTAAAGTTTCCAAAAAAAATTGTATTTCTTATAAATAACGAATTAATTCCATCGCGATCATTTTCAACAAAACGATTGGGAGAAATATTTCCTCATCTTGACCTTTCTGTTTTTGAAGATATTGATTACATTTTTAAAAATTTTACTAACGATTAACAAATGGTTTATGATATTCCTTTTTTGGGGCGAGCTGTAAGATGTGTTGAATCGATTGTTGATGCGTATATTCAAAGGCAGTCATATCACACGCGTGTTGAGCATAAATTTTACGAATAATTACTTGCGATATAGTTAGATTTATAAAACAGATTCTATTTTTTCCTTCACAAAAAAGAGATGGAAGAAAAAGAAATAAAATCTACGTGTGAAGTTCATCATGACGAGCCAGTTTTCGAACATTGGGGCAGATATTATTGCTCTCGGTGCAAACAATGGCGAGATATCATTCTTTAATCAACACATTTAAAAATATCTTTGCTCTATACATGTAATAAAAGGTGATATGGGAAAGCAAGATAAGTCAGTAAAATCTGAACCGGTGAAGAAGAATACGGAATTTCCTACATTGGAACTTAAAACGAGCAGAGATATTGCCATGGATTTTGCTGAAAAAGTGTACCAGAAATTTAATACGTTAGTTAAATCTGTAATTCTTTTTGGATCTACGGCGAAAGATACTGCTGTTGTAGGATCTGATATTGATATCGTTATTGTCGTTGATGATGCTTCATTCAAGTTTGATGAAAAATTTATTTTATGGTACAGAGAGGAGTTGGGGAAAATTATTCAGGGAAATCCTTACAAAAAAGATTTGCATATTAATACTGTAAAAATCACGACATGGTGGGAGGATCTTATGTCTGGCGATCCCACAGTGATAAACATTATAAGATATGGCGAAGTTTTGATTGATAACGGAGGATTTTTTTCTCCATTAAAGTTTTTATTGCTCGACGGAAAAATCAAAACAACTCCGGAGGCGATTTATGTTTTAATGAACAGAGTTCCTGCACATATTTTACGATCGCGCGTTGCTGAGATGAGTGCTATTGAAGGATGTTACTGGGCTTTTGTTGAATGTGCACAATCATTATTAATGGTTATGAAAGTTGTGCCGCCGTCACCAGAGCATATCCCAGAATTATTACAAACACATTTTGTTGAAAAAGGATTATTAAAAAAACAAGTTTTGAAAGATTTTGTTTCTGTTTATGATCTCCATAAAAAAATAATACATGGAGAGGTTAGAAAAGTTGATGGCAGAATTATTGATGAGTTTCAGAAAAAAGCTGAGGATTTTTTTGATAAAACAGTTAAGATTTTGAATGGAGTGTTATAGTTAATTTTTCTTTCGTATGATTTCATAACCTGCGGAAAGAAAGTTAGTAACAATAGGGATTGAACAAACCACAATAGACGTGTTTTCATTAAGATTTAAATCATGGCAGGCTGCTCCATAATATAATAGACCTAACAACGACCCTAAAAATCCGTGTGACATAGGATTATTTTTTTCTTGTTGAGATGAGCGCATAAGATACGAAGCTGCATGAAGACCCATTAAGGAAACAAAGGTCAATATTTTCGCCGTTTCTGCTGCAAATCTCCAATCACTTAATTCTTTAGGGAGCTTTTCTTTTTCCTGAAAATCTCGGGAGATTCGTATGGATTAATCGAAGATTCTAAGTTTTTCATTTTCAACTTCTTCCCAGTTAATTATTTTTCCGTCAACTGTTGGCAATTCTATAAAATCCTTTTCTGATTGAGTATTATAAAAATTACTCGATAGTTCTCTTCCATTAATTATTGTAGAGCTATGTCCATATTTAATTTGAAATTTCTTTGTGGTATATGATTCTATAGGGTTAATAGTTCTTGTGTCAGCTAGTGGGTCTACCATTTTACTCCTTGTCGCGAGGTGAAAAAAGAATTTGATAAAATAGTGGGCGTTGAGTTTCATCTTTAAGAATTTCATTTACATATCCACGAACTTCATCTGCATTATCTTTGCTGGTAACATATTTAGAAGCTTTTCCAATTAACTGTTCGAATAACCGTCCATAATGCTGTTGTGGCATTCGCCGTGTGTATGTTTCCAAAAATTTCTTAGTTTCTTCATTTTTGGTATCGAAATATTCATCAGATAACATATAATCCCGGACAGTTTTTTTCACAACTGGATCGAGCTTTTCAAGCTTTTCTTTATTATTCTCGGATTCTTGTAATGAGCGAGCTAATTGAAGCAATTTATTGTATGTAACTAGAGTCCCATAATCTTTAGCATCTTTAGCAGGGCCAATATACTGTAATGAGCTTCCAAGAGCTTCTATTGGAGCAGAATCGATTATTTCTTCGAGATTTTCTGCTTTTTTAGCTTCCTCATCTAATTTTTTTAGATGATTTTGAAGAATAGATGAATATAATTCCTCGTCTTGCCTAGTATTTTGAATTACTTGTTCTCTTTCCTGCGGATCATGTATTCCTGCTACTAATTCTTCTAATGGTGCTCGTAGTATTTTTTCCTGGTCTGCTCGATCCTTATTTTGCTTTAATATCTGTTGGTACAATCCAGCATTTTTTCGTCTTTCAATTTCAGTTTCGTATGCAGTTGCCATTAGTTATCCTCTTTATATTCGGGTTTATTTTGATTAGCATATGATTCATTAGAGTTTCATAATTTTCTGTCATGTTAGTTTCTTCCTGTAAATTATAATGTTTAACTCTTTTATATTTTGTTTTAGAGCGCAATTCATTTTTTCTCCTTGCTTCTATTTCTTCCCTTATTTTAAGATTTTCAATTTTCTGTTCCGTAACCTGAAAATACATCCCCTTATGTTCATGGGCCAATCTCTCAGCTAATTTAAGGCTTTCTGTAAGCAAAACCGGTCTTTCGTAATGATTATAAACGAGGTAATTGTGATCCATTTATTTCATTGAAAAGTAATTTACTTGATAAGCCCAGGATATGAAATCAGTTGCTTTTATTAATGTATATACTGTTAAACCTGTAATCCCAGTAGCTAAAAGGTACCTGCCAGTTATTTTAAGCAGTGATTCTCCTGCTATCTTAAGGTGAGGATCTCCTACTTCAAAAGCCGGAGATTGATAAGTATTAACCTTAGTTTCTATATTACAATTATTCGAAAGGTTTCTTTTCATACTCCTCATTATTACCGCAAATATATAAATCTTTTGTTTGTCAGCCCTATTGGGTGGTAACATAAGGAAGGTTTATATAGATAAACGAGGTATAACAATATGGAAAAAAATAAGCTTTTTGACAAAAATGATATAATAAATCTGGACCATTTAATTAATAATATCTGTGAATTTTACCATCATTACGCTCATCCGATTGCACAAGGCTTACTGAGTCAATTTAATGGATATAATCCTACGAATGAGTACAAAAAGGAAGGTATTCAATCGGTATCTTTTTTTAGATTGGTCCGAGACTTTAGACGGATACCTGTACGGGGGATATACCTTTTTGGTTCACAGATTCAACAATTAACTGAAAAAGTAAATCAATTATCAGGTGATGGAATATCGTTACCTGATGGAATAACAATAGAAAATGATCAGATTATCCTACATACTCAAGGATATCCTTTGTTTTATGAATTTTATAATTCTAATAAAGATTTAGATGTATTTGTAGAATTAGACATTAATGAAAATTATTTTTTACCATCATTACCCGAACGTCATGCATGGTTTAGAACAATAAAATTTTGGATAAATGAAGAGCATTATTTAAAAGCTAAATCAGATTCCAAAAAGAAAAAATTCATAGACCTTTATTCTACAGAAAATGGAGAATTGGCAGATAAACACATTAAAATATCTACGCAGCCTTTTTATTAATACCATGACAACCTACGGTTTTATTTCAGATATTCATGAGGACCCTCGGATAATTAATCCATTACTTGAAGCTTTAGTTCAGAAAGGCGTAGAAAAGCTTATTGTAAATGGAGATATTGGTGGTAACTATGGTTCGCTTGAAAATTCACAGGCATATACTGCTTTCATTTTGAATGAAATTGGTAAAACAGGATTGGAGTGTTATGTGCAGCCAGGGAGTCATGAAACGCTGTTAGGGTATTCTCCTGTGATAGAACATTTTTCCCAGAAATTTAGAAATATTATTGACGTGATAAAAAGTCCAAAAGTGGAACAAAAAGAACACACCTTAGTATTTTTACCAGGCTCTGATTTTACCTGTGGTGGAGAATATTTTATTGGAAAAGATGAGAAAATATCTACGGGAAATTTCGTTAGATCAGAAGCCGGTATTCTTAGTTTATTTAGAGATTGGAATCAATATAACATATGCATGAAATATGGCGGTGTTTCTGCATTTCATTTTAGCAATATGAATGATTTACGATCATTAGTAACTGAGCCTGAAAAAACAATTGCTATCTGCCATGTACCACGAAAATTTGATACTGTAGAAAGAGGAGTTGATGTAGCTCATTTTTATGAATCGCGAGAATATTCAAAAGGAAAAGAGGAGTATCAGAGTAAAGGAGTTTTTCCCGCAGTTGCTTTTAATTCCGCATTGGCGCAAAGAGATAATACTCCTATTTACAGATCAAATACTGCAGAAAATGACATTGAAGCTGCGGTTAAAACAGAAATGTGGACGCGAGGATTAGATATTCTAAAAATTTTAGTTGAACAAAAAACTAACCGCGGTAATAAAGATTTAAAACAATTATATGAACAACTTGGAATCACAAAAGCAGTGTCTGGACATTTCCATGAATCCTCTCATAGAACACATGACAGCAAAGGAAATTATATTCCGGAGAAAACACCGACGAAAGAATTATTCTGGAATTCTGGGCATGGCGATAAAGGATTAGCAGGATTATTATTTGTCGACGGAGAAGAAGTTTGTTATGAGAATGTGAGATTAGAAAAAAATGGATAAACAGAAAAAACCAAATCGTGAATTAGTGCATTTTAAAATGGTGCATGATTGCTCTCCGTTGATGTCGCAAGACTTACCACATAATCTAAGAGTAATAGCTGAAGAGAAGAATAAAATGCTGCGAGAAGTTTACGGGTCTGTTACTGAATATATCTTGGCAGATTATTACCAAAATCCTTTCTCTCGAATATATTTTGAGGGATTTGATGGATATTATAAAAATGCTGAACGGATTCTTCAAGAAAATGATTCATGTCTTAAGCCGGTGAGGGCATTAGCTTCACAAGGCTGTTCTTTTGAACTAACTGAACATCCAGGATTTAATCAATTATTAGTCGCTTATAATAATAGACTCGGAGGTTATGGAAAAGCGGCGGAATATTTGAAATATGACGTTCACGGAAAAAATCCTGTAGAAATTATGAGAGAAATTGAATCATATGCGGATAATTTTCAGTTAATTCAAGAGTTTTTAGATGGAGAAAAAACTTTTGATTTTGGATCAATCAGAGAAAAATGGATTGGAAAAACAATTGAGAAAACTTTGAAAGAAAATGAGCGAGGTATTTTATTTTTAGGAAGAAATCATTCAGAAAAAATAATAAAAAATCGTTTATCAAATTGCCGTTATGTTATTGAAGATCCGTTTGCAGTGTGGTATGAAAGTGCGGATAATGAAAATGGAGATAGAATATTTTAAATTTTTAAAAAATTAACTCCTGTTATCCGGATCATACGTATCGATCTCTTCAAAATCTTTGGTATTCTCTAATATATGATCAATTTCATCTAACATTTTTTTATCACGAGCTATCTCGTCATCTATACTTTCTTTTGTTTGATGTGCATGAGGTTTTGAATGTTCTGTTTCATGAACTGCGGGAATATCTGCATCAACGGAGTTTTCACTTATGATTTCATCATCTACTTTAATGCTGGCCTCATATTCATGCATTTTTTCTACATCTTCCTCATTATGCATCTCGACATTTTGATGAATTTGTTCAGCAACTTTTTCTATTCTTCCTAAATTATTAAAAGGTTCAACGGGGCCTATGTTCTCTTCGAATTCCTGCACTTCAGCCCCTAATTTTTCCGCAGAAATTTGTTTGTTACTTAATATTCCTTGAGGAGAATTGGATATATTTTGATTGCTTTGCAAATTCTGACCGTTATTTACCAAATTTTGTTTATTTAATTGAAAATTATTATTATTATTATTATTCTGCGGATTTAAATTTATATTTCCTTTTTTATTCCATTGAATTTGCTGATTATTTTTTATTTGATTTAAATTTTCTTCCTTCATTTTAATTTCTTCTTCTTTTTTTCTCTTCCATTCGTCTTCTAAATTTTTTATCAACATGGAAACATCATATGCAGCGTCGGCATTAACTGAGATACTGTTAATTCCTTTCCTAAACAGATATTCAACCATTTCTTTTTTGCTTCCTCCCTGGCCGCAAATACTTGTCAGTACTTTTTTTATTCTACAAGTATGAATAACTTTGTTAATTTGTGAAAAAATAGCCGGATGTAATTCATTATACAAATATTGAACATCTTCATTATTTCTATCTACGGCTAAGGTAAATTGAGTTAGGTCATTTGTACCGAAGGAGATAAAATTTACTTCATCAGCTATGCTTTCGATTATTTGTACTGCTGCAGGTGTTTCTATCATAACGCCAAATTCCATATTTTCCGTCTTAACTTCATCAAAATATTTTTTCGCTTCTTTAACTTCTTCTATAGTTATTACTTGAGGAAACATTATGCCAAATTTCTTTTTTGGATTTTCTATTGCTACTTTTTTAATAGCTTCTAATTCCGCTTTTAAAATACCTGGATGCTTTAAACTAAATCTAATTCCATGAAATCCTAACATAGGGTTAATTTCTTTTTCTGGGGAGCCTGTTAGCGAGCTATATTCATCAGTCCTAATGTCGCTTGCACGAATCCACATAGATTCAAAAAAAAAGGCAATTTTTTTAATTCCGTCGTAAATATTTTTAGAATATTCATCTAAATTATTTTCGCGTTCGTATTGCAGTGGATGTTTTTTCATACTTGCAATAATCCCTTCTAATCGTGTTAAACCAACATGTTTAATGCCAGATAGTGCTGCTCTTTCAGCAAAATCAGGAAGGTCAACAATAACTTTTAATTTAATTCTTTCAGTTTCAACTGCCTGCTTAATTTCAACTGCTTTGGATTCAGAAACTTCTCCTTCATAGACTTTTCCTGAAGAACCATCAACGGTTATCATCATTCCATTGGTTAGAATTTTTGTTGCTTTATCAGTTCCAACAATACATGGAATTCCCATTTCTCTCGAAACAATTGCTGCATGACTTGTCATTCCTCCTTCATCAGTAACTATTGCCGATGACTTTTGCATCGCAACAACCATATCCGGATTAGTCATCTGAGTAACTAAAACATCTCCTTTTTTTATTTTTGGAAGATCTGCCATGGAATGAATTATTTTAACTGGCCCAACGCCAATTCCTGGACTTGCACTTCTACCTTCTAATAAAACATTTCCTGCTAATAATTTATTAGCTTCTAATTTCTTGCCAATCGTCGTAATTGGTCGGGATTGAATAATATAAGTTTTCCCCCCTTCAATTGCAAACTCGATATCCTGCGGCTTCTCATAATGTTTTTCTAACCTTAGTGCATAATGAGCTACATCTAAAATTTCAGCCTGAGACATAACTTGTCTTGTTGCTTTTGCTTGATTCAGTCTTACAATTTCGTTTCTCCCTGATGAATCTCGTACAATCGCAACTTTTTTTTCAGAAACTTTTACGCTCTTAATTTCTAGATCTGCTGATACTGCATAGTGATCTGGATTTATCATTCCGGAAACAATTCCCTCACCTAATCCGAAAACTGCTTCTAAAATTATATTATCGCTTGCATTCATCGGATCTTTTGAAAAAACAACTCCGGATTTTTCACTATCAATCATCTTTTGTACGACAACCGCTAATAGAGCCTGATCTTCGGTGAATCCTTTTCGTGCTCGATAATAAATTGCACGCGGCGTGTACAAAGAAGAGAAACATCTTTTTACGTTTTCAATTAAATTTCGTTCACCTTTTACGTTTAGAAATGTTTCTTGTTGTCCAGCAAAACTTGCATCAACTAAATCCTCTGTTGTTGCCGAACTTCTGACTGAAACAAACGCCGGTTCTCGAGAATTTTTCAAAATTTGCATTGCATTACTTGAGACGTGAGAATTAACTTTTTCTGTGCTTAGAATGCTGTATGCTTCTAAAATTTCCTGTTGTAGATTTTCTGGGAGTGTTAAATTGTCAATAATTAATCTGATTTCTTTTGATACATTGGTTAACTCCTCGGTATTCTCTAAATCAACTTTTTTTATTATATCCTTGATTTTTTCCTTTACATTCGTTTTAGTTAGAAAATAATCAAATGATTGTGCGGTGATCATAAATCCTGGAGGAACAGGAAATTTCGCATTATACATTTCACTTAAACTTGCTCCCTTACCTCCGGCAATTTTTACATCTTTATGGTTTAGTTCTGAAAACCACTTGACAAAACTTTCATGCGACTCTGGAACTCTTTGAGGAGATTGAGATTGAAAAGAAATTGTTTTTTGTTTAATCTGATCCGATGAAGGAACTTGAATTGGTTTATATTCCGCGAGGGACTCCGGTGTTAGTCCACTTCGATCATTTACATTATCTTTAATCGCATTAAAATTTTTTGCTGCATCTCCGATAAGACCTCCTAATGGACCTCTTTTAGTATTCATGAAAACCTCTGGATATATATGAAAACTCCAGATATTATATAAAGTTTATGGGAATAAAATACACCTTTGCTAAACTATTTAAATTAAATTTTCCTTCATTAGCAATGGCTAGACGAATTGTTATTCACCGCGAAAAAGATGTCTCGCAAAAATATTTTACTCATATTTTAGCGCTTTTAATTTTTTTATTTTTTTTACAGCTAATATTTACGGTAGTTTTATGGACAAAACTAAATGAATTGTCAATAGCTTTGGATACATATGAAAAAACGTTGAATAAAAAAATAGATGTGAATACTGCTGATGTTCGGTCTAAAATTTCTGAATTGAGTGGGGCTGTTCTTGATTTGGAAAAAGGGCTTAATGATGAAATTAGCTCCATCAAAGCACAAACAAGCGCTGATTTTTCTGGAATTATTGAAGATACAGTTGATTCTGTTGTTACAATAACTACTAACTCTGCTCAAGGAACTGGATTCATTATTACATCTGACGGTTATGTTGTAACGAATGCACATGTTTTGGTTGATGCAATTTATGCCAATGCACTAACATCAAATCGAGAGAAAAAATCTATGAGATTAGTTGGTTACGACGCTAATTTAGATCTTGCATTATTGAAAATTGATGGAGAATACGAAAATCTTGAATTTGAAGATATATCGAATGTAAATTTAGGAGACAAAGTAATTGCGATTGGTAATCCTTTAGGATTATCATTTTCTGTTTCTGAAGGAATAGTTTCTGGAAAAAATAGATTTGGTGCAAATGAACTGCCTGCTTACATACAAACTGATGCTGCGCTTAATCCTGGAAATTCCGGCGGACCATTGATTAATTCTGACGGAAAAGTTGTTGGAATAAATAATTTTAAAATAGTTGGAGAAAATTTAGGATTTGCCCTTCAAAGTGATTATATTATCCGTGGGGTCAATAAGATCTCGTATGATCATTTGAATGAAACTTTGTTATTTGAATAAAGCCTAATTTCTTTAAAATTTTAAAAAATAAAAATAAGAATTATGATGGAATCAAAAAAAGACTAAATCGTCCCTTCTTCTTCCTCGTCTTCGTCTTCATCATCATCAGAATCATCTTCTAATTCTTCCGAGACTTTTTCAATTTCTTCATCTTCTTCGTCGTCATCACTGTCTTCATCACTGTCTTCGTCGTTGTCAATAATTATTTCCTTACCCATATTATAACCTCCTTGCAATTTATTAAATTTAAAACCATTTTTAAATATTTAGGTTTTTAGGAAAACAATCTGACCTTTTATAAATGTTTTCACATTTCTATTGACAAAATTTAGCAAAGTTAGATTTTTAAATAAAAATTCACTCTTTGTCATCGTGCGTCAGAGTGAAAAATGAAAACAGTTGAACAAAAAGAGTTGAATGAACATAAAAAAATAAAGGAATCGGAAAAAACAAGCATTAGAGAGGGATCTTTTTTTGGAGTTATGGAAGGTTTTGGTGTACGCTATATTACACCGTATGCACTTGCATTGGGAGCAACAAATCTTATTGTTGGTTTGATCAGCACGCTTCCTGGATTTTTGGGAAATTTAACTCAACTCTATACCACGCAGCTAATCAAAAAAAAATCAAGAAAATCACTAGTTTTTTTCGCCATCCTTATGCAGGCATTGTTGTGGATTCCTCTAATTTTCGTCGGAGTTTTATATTATTTTTACCCCGCGATAAGAGAATATTTACCGTGGATGTTATTAACCATTTATTCGCTTTTAATTATTTTTGGCTCATCCGCTGGTCCAGCATGGAATTCCTGGATGAAAGATCTTATCGTAAAAAATTCTGGAAAATATTTCGGTATACGAAATATGATTGTTAACATGGTCACTATTATTAGCATGCTTATTGCAGGTTTCATTTTAACATTTTTTACTAACGGAAAAGTTTTAATTGGTTTTTTCATAATATTTTTCATTGCTTTTTTAGGTCGATTTATTTCGAGCTTATTGATTCTAAAACAGTATGAGCCGCGATTTACTTACGATGATGCTTCATATTTTACTTTTCGGCAATTCATAAAAGGAATGTTATATAATAATTTTGGAAGATTTGTCTTTCTTGTCTCGGCTATGTCTTTCGCAACTTTTTTAGCAGGGCCTTTTATTACCGTCTATATTTTAGAAGATCTTAAATTGACATATTTTCAATTTACTATAATTAGTGTATCATCTGTTTTATCCGCAATTTTATTTTTGCCTCTATGGGGCAATTTTGCCGATAAATTTGGAAATATAAAAGTTATAAAAATTACTTCTCTGTTTATATCATTAATTCCATTATTGTGGTTTTTTTCCATTTATTTGAATATGCTTCCTTTTTTAGCTTTTTTTAGCTTTCTAATTTTTATTGAATTATTTGCAGGTTTGGTTTGGGCGGGATTTAATCTATCGGCTTCTATGTTTATTTATGATGCAGTAACAAAACAAAAAATGATGTTTTGCATTGCATATTTTAATATAATAAATTCATTGGGCGCTTTTTTTGGTGCAGTATTGGGCGGTTATTTATCGTCGAATTATCCGCATTTTTTTGGAGTTAAAGCAGTTATTATCTTATTTATCGCAAGTTTTATACTAAGGTTACTAGTCGCATTATTTATTCAGCGAGGCGTCCGAGAAGTTAGAGAGGTTAAAAAATTTAAACTTGATGAATTCATTAAGAATATTGAAAAAAGATTTTTAGGAATGTTATCTGGATACAAGTCAATGCGTGTCGAAAATTTTTGATGTAAAATTCTGACATCCTAAATTTTTATATAAGCTAATTACCTGATATAATTATGATTACCAAAATAAAAAAAATTAAGTCTAACAAACCTCTGCGTGTTGAATCTCAAGGCGACGTTAAAGAAGTTATTATTAAAGAAGGTATGGATCCAACGGAAGAGCGAATTTTGATTTGTTTTAGAGGTGCTGAAAGTTCAGGAATCATTGAATTTAAAACTGATGAATTGGAAGATATTTTTAAGAATATTCAAAATCGATTACATGTAATTAAAGGATTTAAAAAAATAATTAACTAAGGTAATTTGATGCATCTATTTTGCATTTTAATGCCGTCGTAAAATTCATAACACATGGTAAATTCATGCATTTTGTTTATTGGAGTTCTTGTTGGAAAATATTTTTTAAAAAATTCAGTTTCAAATCTTGATCTAAATTTATGATTAAAATTTCTATTAAAATTATTTCTTTCCTTTTCTATTGAGTAATTCGGTGAAGCAGATTTCATGAATCCAAGCTTGTTTATTTTTTTGAAATCGTCTTCATCAATTAAAATATAAATTGTGTCTCCTCGAGGACAATTACATGCAGAACAAGTGATTATGTCTTTTTTTATTTTAACTATAGAATATGCTCGGATATCTTTTTTTTCTAAATAATTTCTTAACTGTGAATTCTCATTTCCATTAGACGACTCCCATGGATTATTGCATTGTTTAGGCATTATTGAAACCCATTGAGTATCTCTAGATTCACGATCAGTATCATATCGCTCATAATAATAACTATTTGCAAAAACTGTAGCGAGCAATAATGTAGATACCAATAAAAATAAAATACATATTTTTTTCATGTTAAATCAAAGTCTTTGGAAAATATAAATGATGTGCTGTTAGAAATATACTTCATCGTTACTACGAATTGTTATGCTTCCAAAGGACCTGTAAAATGTTCAAGAGAATATTTGAATGGCTTCCCTATTTGCTTGCAATATTCTCTCGCTAAAATAAATAAAATGCAGCCTATAGATTTCCCAGATTTGTTGTTACAAGGAATTATTTTAGTTATGCCGAAAGTGTAATTGTTTGTGTCACACAACGCAATGATCGGTTTTTTTAATTTGATAGTGTCATTTAATGCGTTTTTATCAATCCATGGATCGCATATCATTGTTAATTCAGATTCGAAAAAATTGCTTAATGATAAATTTGTAGTTATACCTGGAGAATATTTTTTTGTGAAAACTTTTATTCCTGTTGCTTCCTCGAATTTTTTAGCCGCATTCCAACCAGCTTCTCGTTTGCACACAAGATAAATTGTTTCCGGTTTGTAATTTTTCAAAAAATCTATAGTCTCTCTTAATTTTTGATCTATTTTAATCGTATTAATTACAGCTAATCCGTCTGCACGTCTTTTATATACATATTTTCTCATGCTCGGAGTTATTACTTTTGTACCCAAGTGAACAGCACATTTTATGTAATCTTCCAAAGGCAATAATGTTTCATCTTTTGATGAAATACTTTTCTTTTCTTCTTCAACTTCTTTTTTAGAAATTTTTTTTGAGATTTCCTCTATATCTTCATCAGAGATATCCTTAACTTTTTCTTTAGATTTTTTTTCTTTTAGTTCAATTTCATCTTTAGAAATTCTTTCTTTCAATTGTTCAGCTAAACTTTTCAATGACGTTTTTTCTGATACTTTTTCAACCATAAAAATTTATTGGGAAGTTTGTTTATAAAGATTTGCTTCATAAATTTTTATCACCAAATACGGTTTATTTAAAAATTGTAGTTATAAATGTTTTGGAGGATAAAAATTAATCTGCCGTGAATAATCTTTCAGTTAATTTTTTATTATATTTTCCAGAGATTAAATATTCTAAAAGTGATTCGTAATCATCTCTGTTAAGATAATTTTCATTTTCTGGAAACCATAATTCTATATTACTGATAGTGTAAACTGATCTCTCACCACAAATATGTAAAACACTCATGACATCTTCAACAACAACTGTTGAAATACCGTAATTATTCCCCATTAAATATTGTGATCTATTGGCATTATCTAATCTGGCAATTAATTTCAATTCAGGATTTCCTAACTCCAATTCTTTTCGCTTCCAACCCCTTTCTTTAAATTTTTTTCTCATTTTTCCTAATAGTATTGTATTTTTTGGTAATAATTCATCCATAGGAGGATTAGGTTTCAATGGATAATCTACTAATTTTTCATAAGCATTTGATTTCATAATTAAAAATTCTATCTCTTTGGAATTATGGCTATCAGGAAAGGTAAAAGAATATCCTTTTTGTTCAGCTATCATTAACACATGTGCAATCGGTAAGATTGACGAAATACTGCCAACTAACATTTCTAATCTTTCATTCCTAATTTTTTTTGGTTCAGGACTTTTTGGGAAAATATCTAATAAATCATCGACACTGCCAGCAAATTCTCTTTTAATTTCATCAAGTGTAAAATCAAATTTGTTATCGTAATCTGTCATTGATCTTATCTCCGGGTATTTTGCTAATAACGAGACGATTTCCATTAATCTTGTTTCCTGTCGTTCTGTAAAAAGATAATCTGTCATAAATTTGTTAATAGTTTATCTTTATAAATATTATTATTTAATTTATCGACGATAAAATTTTCGATAAATTTTTCTTGTTGATAATAAACTCTAACTAAATTAATTTTCCGACGATTTTCATGTTATTTCTGTTCGACAAAATTAAAAAAATAATAGAAACGTTTATATATCCTGAGGATGATAATTTTTTATAAAATGTTAATTAGATTAACTGGGATGATTACCTTAACGTCGTTTAGGTAGGATGTAGTAGAGTAGTCATAGTTATCTCGTCAATTCTAACAATTTTGTATTGTGGAAATTATAGCAGTATGGAGGATTTTTAGCAAAAACTTTACGGAAAAGTTTTTGTTTATTTCATAATCATTAAATCCAGTTTATCCTGCTGGCGGATGCGGCTATCTGGTTTATACTTAGGCATGCAAGTCTCCCGCGAGGGGGCGAACTGCTCAGTAACACGTAGCTAACCTACCCTTAGATCATAGATAACCTCGGGAAACTGAGGATAAACTGTGATAGGAAATTGTTTCTGGAATGAGCAATTTCTCAAATTCGAGTCTAAGGATGGGGCTGCGGCTGATTAGGTAGTTGTTGGTGTAAAGGACTAACAAGCCAATTATCAGTAAGGGCTCTTAGCGGAGAAGCCCTGAGAAGGAATCTGAGACACTATTCCTAGTCCTACGGGGTGCAGCAGCTGAGGAACTTTTTCAATGCGCGCAAGCGTGAAAGAGTAAGCCAGAGTGTTGTTCTTAGAACAACTTTTGTTTGCTGTAAAAAGGCAGACGAATAAGGACTGGGCAAGACCGGTGCCAGCCGCCGCGGTAATCCCG
>JAGVXM010000051.1 GCA_018303785.1 Candidatus Pacearchaeota archaeon | reverse complement strand
AATTGCTTTTCTATTTCGCAATGCTTTAACAACACCATAACTTCCTAAATCAAATGCAATAGTTGTTTCTTTATTCTTAGAGAATCGATTATTCCATGGATTATTATCCAAATAGATCCTATTTGAGGAATCTACTCCAACTGAAGTAACAACTTGTGGAAGAATATCTGCTATTAATGGACCGTACGTGGGATCTATATTAAAGGTCTTTCCTCCATATTTTATTTGATATAAACCATTTTTTGAATCCTCAATAAAATCTATGCTATTTCCGTTATTAGTTCGCAAAAAATAACCTATTTCCCCTATATGTTTTAATGATCTTGTCTCTAACTCATCAATAGAATGTATTCCTGAATTTGCTAACGTGCCTTGATATTCCTTATTATTAAAAAAACTTTTTGCGGCATTTACTTTAACGCCCATCAAACTTGGATCATCAAACTGTACTGGCTGATCTTTTCCAAGAGGGGTTTTTCCTTTTGCAATTTGTTCTAAAGCATAGCCTCCTCGAGCTATTGCCTCTGGAAATTTATGGGGCTTTGTTTGTGATAAACCTGTAATAGAAAATCCACTTTCTCCTCTTGCCAACATTTCACTACGTCGTTGGTTAATTGCTGTAGCTTGTGTATTTAATTCGTCCCTTAAATTTGTTAATATTTGTGATTCTTCTTGGGTTAGAGAATTTTTTCCTTTCAATTCTGCATATTTCTCATACATATCACGGTAAGCTTTTGTATCTTTAGAATTGTACATATATTCATTTACTGCTTCTATTGTTTCTGAATCTGCTTTTAATTCTAATCGCATGATTCCATCGGATTGCGAAATTTCTTTTCCTATACGTCCGAATGGACCATGAATATAAATGGAACCTTGAGCATAATATGATTGAGAAGCTGTAGTTTGTAAGTTTTTCCTTCCGATACCTTCTACAGTTAAACTCCCATATTTATCGGATTTAATCCATTGCTCTATTTCAGTTCCTTTGGATCTCAAAACTAAATTTATACCTGAAAATTGAGCTTTGGTTTTACTTTGCAACAAAGGATCAGTGTGATAATTAAACGGAGTTGCTTTGTCAATCACGGGTACAAAATCACCACGATTGTTTTGAATTTCTAGAGAACCTGCACTCATATAAACATTTTTAATTGTTTTTGCAAAATCTTTATTCAGTTGTAAATTAATCTGAGTTCCTTCGGCAGGAATCATAGTTCTTAATATAGGGTTATTTACAGCTAAGTCATTATCTTTTAAACTAGACATCAGATTATCAGTATTTGTTAAAAATTTATCTGAATATGATAGTATCGATTTCACAGTCTCAATACCATTTTTTGATGAGAGTTGTTTTACAAAAAAATTATCCTCGGATAAACCTAAATTTTTAGCGATAAGTGATTTGAACAAATTTGCATCGGGCTCTGCACCTGGATTTCCCAATAAAGAACGGAATGTGCTCTTTACCTTATCCTGGACATCTTGTCCTGTTTCTAATGCTTTTATTCCAGCAGTAATTAAATCTAATTTTTGTTTACGTTCTTTGATCCAATCTTGCATTTGAGAGGCTTGTGATCCAATTAATTTTTTCATCAACTAATAAATATGAACTTTTTGTTTTTTGATCCGGAGTTAATTTTTGATACTCTGCAAAATCGTGCAGTACGTTGACATCTTTTCCAAAATGACCACCAAATTTATTTCCTCTGATTATTACATTATTTAAATGAGTTAACTTTCCGTCTTTTCCTATAGATATATCTGCATCTTTGGACTCGATAACAATATTTCCTTTATCATCTTTTGACTCGCTATATAAAGGCCAATATGAATTCTCTTTTGTTTTGTAATTGGCTAAATCTTTCCTACTACTTTCAGAGTCAGATTTTAGTGAAATTTTTTCTCCATCTGAATTGACTTCTACTTTTAATTTTCCTTTGCCATTCCAAACACCATTATCGGGTTTCAAGCTACCATCATCCTGTTTTTTCATTCTTTTTAATGTATTTGTTTTTGAATCAAAGTAAATTCCTTCCATACCTTCTTCGACTGAAATTTCGGCGGTAGCTCCATTTTTTTTGGTAATTATTAATAAATTTTTTTCATCAACTTTTTTATATTCAATTGTTTTGATGGCGTTTTCTCCTGCATTCTTGCTGTATTCGGCAACCAATTCTGCATCAAGATATACCTGAGCATTTCCAATAATTCCTTTTTTACCGAAATGAGTATTACTATCGAATCCTTTAAATTCGGCATTATATTTCTTACTGAATTCTGTTAGAAAATTATTTTTATTTTTATCATCTAAAATTTCCCAAAACTTATTCCTGTTATTTTCAACTAATGTATCCCAATTTTTCCAGAAATTTTTTGAAGTAGAAATTGCTTCAGTAACTTGAGATTGTTGTTCCACACTTAAAGTATCTTGACCCTGTGTAAAAACTTTAACATCTCCACTTTTTTGGAACTCATTCAATTTTTTATCGAAATCTTCACTGGAGGTTTCGGCGGCAACTATCATATTAATTACCATCAGCATTATTAGGAAAAATATTTTTGCTTTCATTTTTGCGGCGGTTGAATATTTATTTCAGTATCATCGAATTCCTGCGTATCTTCAGGGGTTATAATCTTAAGATCGGAATTTTGATTTACATTTGATAATGCAAAATTGTAAGTTCGGGGATATACGTTTGTTCGATTATCAGTTATGGAAACTAATATAACGGTCTCAAAATCATTAAAAAATTCAACAAACAATTCTTTATCGTCCGCAATTTCTGTGAAACAAGTTACACATAAGGATCCATTATTAATTTGATGGGAGTAAGCTATGTATGATGCAAAGCTATTCATTTCTTGGATTTTGGAATTAATTTTTATCGGGAAATTTTCAAATTCATAAGAAACTTTTTGTTCGCCTTTTTGTAAAGTCAAATGAAGGTTTGTTGTAAATGTGACTTTATTTTCTGTTATGACTGGTTTAATTGATGTTAAGATGTAATCATATTCAAAATTCCTTTCTGAAATAAGATTGAAACAATTATTTATTTGGAAATCGGATGCAACAGAAAGTTCTTCTTGTATTAATTCATTCTCGGGAATGTATTGTAAATCGCCAAAGAAATAAAAAGGGATATCATAAAGGCCAGCGTCGATATACGGTGTTAAAGGTTCATTGTAATAACCCCCTTGCACTGCAATTTTTTCCAATGAATTTTGGTGGACTAATCGCAAACACTCATTAAAAGAATTTTGGATAACCTCTGTTTGTTGTGAAAAAGTTAATGTATCAAAGGAGTCTTTCTGATAATCTTGCATTATAATCAATAATGCAATTACTGCTACTAAGATAATTGCTAAAATTACAAATATAGAAATCTGTGAGCGTTTTGAAAGTGGCAAAAATAAAATGCAATCGCTTTCAGAAAGCGAAATTCCTAGCCTCTTTTTCATTTATGTAAATAAGATGAAAAGTTTATAAATGTTCATGTTAGATAATTTTATATATGAATTAGTCTACATAAAAAAAGAGTGGTTGAAGATTTAAAATAATAGAGGTCGTATGAAAAAAATATTTTTTGGATTATTTATATTAATTATTCTCGCAGTTATTTCTGCTCAACCAGAATTTAAAGAAGACGATGTTAAAACATGGTCGAATAATATTGATAAAGTTTTGGAAATGGATGCCGCGAATAGAAATAAGATTTTGAATTCGGTAGATGGTTCTCTATTTGAGGTTCGAGGACAGATTATTGAAAAGATGGGGATTGAAATAACTCGAATAAAAGTGCAAACCAGAATTTTGGAGCAATCTCTATCAAAGGGTGCTGCTTATCTATTGGGTAAATCTCCAAAAAGTTTTCCTGAAGGTTCTAATGTCGTTTTGCAATCATTGAAAGGATTTGAAAGTGGGAAAATTATTCTTACTGGTAAAAATACAATTACCGATGGAAATATAGAAATTGATTTAGAAAAACTACCTATGGGGGTTACAGGAATTGAATATAAGGAAAGCGATCATAGTTTAGTGTATACATTTTCTGATGGGAATTCCATTTCAGTTAAGCATGGTAAGATTGATGAAAATTTACAATATGTTACTGATAAAATTCCGACAAGCAAAGAGGAAAAGGGTACGATAACATTTGTGAAAGGTAATGGCGGAAGTATTACTGTCGATGATCAAGGAAATTTTGAGATTAATGGAGATGCCAAGGTTTTGGTTGAAGAAAGAAAATTTGAAAAATTAGATAAAGAATCTGAAACTCCCGCTTCATTTCGTATTGCAGGAGGTAGTAGATTCATAGGGAAGAATATTCTAGCGACGACGACAGAAGCAGAAATTAAAACATCAAAAGATACAGAAACAGAAATTCTTTTTGAATCTGGGAAGCCGACGTTAGATAATTATGTGCAGATATATGGCGCTTATTTTGGAGAATATGGGGATGAGAATAGCAAGATCATTCTTATGCAGGGAGAAAATATGGAGGTGAATTTATTGAAAGAAGGTTTTGGTGATGATCGGGTATATATTGTCGCTTCAGGTAAAGATTTAGTTGTAAAAAATGGAGAACAAAAATTAATTATTGATGAGGAGAAAACCTATGTGTCGAGAAAAGTTGGGAGTGCTGTTGTTGATGCGACTGTTGTTAATGGGAAGAAACCTGGACAGGAAATAAAGACTGATATTAAAGAAGAGGTTTTCTCGCAAACGGATGAACAAGGAAAAACGACTGAGACTCCAAAAACTTCTACTGCAACTGAGGTGTGTTCTGATTTAGGTATATGTTATACCCAAGTTGGAACAAAAACACTTGCTAAAAAGGCAGGTTATGATGCTCTAAGAAGTAGTTTTTACGTTGAAGAAAATTTTTGGAAAAGTTTACCTAAAGGGATGTCTCGAGAAGAGTTTGAAAAAACCTTTTTGGGTATACCCACAAAAGTCGAAGCTGAACCATTATTAGATTTGCCGGGGATCCTACGAAGAATTCATACTCAATATATAAATAAAGATGATATGGTCACAAAATTCACTGAAGAATCCGATAAGTATCAAGAAAAAAGTAAATTTGGATTTACTAAGGAAAATAAGGAATTATTATTGGGACTTTTAGATAAAAACTTAAAATCAGATTATCCTCCAGGAAGTAAAATAGTCCTAGAAACTGGATATGATATTGCAGAAAGAAAAACTTACCCAATTATTCGGACAACTATACCCGGACAAAAAGATCAAGTTGTGGAAATAAAAGATCCAAAACAAAGAGATGTCTTCATAAAGTTTTTCGGTAATAGTTTATATCATGAAGATAAAAAAATGAGTGGATATGATCCTAAAAATGGGATCGTTACTCATATGGATAAAATATATCGAGAATATCTGAGAAGATAATTAAAAAGCAAAATTCCAATCTTGAAGAGGATTTTCTAATGATTTGAATTTTTCTCCTAAATAAAGAAATAATTTATCAGATTCATTGTAATCTTCATTGATTTTCCATGGTAAGCTCTTAACTCTCTTAAAGTCTTCTTGAGTGGGTGCAAATTCTTGATACGCTTGCTTTTCATGCCGAGTAATATTTCTATATATTTGAGAATTTTCAATATGAGCATACATGGTATAAAACTCGTCTCGTGAATTAAAAGTCAAAACCTCTCCATTTAATTCCAATTTCTCATTCACATTACAATCATTCCAAAATTCTCTTAAATCAGCTTCTTTTTCTAGAAGATATCGATTGCCTAACGCTTCTTTGAAATCTCTATAAGAAACATGATTTTCGGCCATCTTGTTATAATCTTCTATATCTTTTTCTCTCTGAATTTGAGCAGGATCTTTTTGTTTAGTACAGCCATATGATGCTAATACACCAGCAGCTAAACCTACTAATGCAGTTCTTCGATTCATTACTTGATTTTCAAGTGTTTTTTTCATATCTATTATAGGCACAGGAGGTATATAAATCTTTGGTTTGTATTCATTGGTAAGTGGTTAATATCTTACTATTTTTAAGAAATAAAGAGGTATAAGCCGGTTATTAACCTACCCTAATACAAGACAGACTGTCATTTACTTATCATCAATTTATCTGCTTTATCAGCTACTCCATATTTATTCTAAGCCAATTATTTTCGATACTATTCTCATCCCATTGATCTAAGAGAATATGCTATGGAGTGGGCTTAAACTAAAATTTTATATAATTGCTTTGGAATATAGTTAGATGAAAGGGGGGCAAGTTTCTATTTTTGTCATTATTGCTGTTTTGATACTAGCAGTTATAATAGCTTATATAATTGTTTCTCAAAA
>JAGVXM010000043.1 GCA_018303785.1 Candidatus Pacearchaeota archaeon | reverse complement strand
ATTATCATGAAACATTTTTATTGCTCTTTTCCTTGGAGATTCTTGTGATTTCTGAAATAAACTTTGTAATTCGGATTCTGAAATAGTTTCTAGGTTCATAAAATTAATTACTATAGTGGCTTAATAAAGATTATTATCTTATCATATAAATCTTTAAAAACGCTTTGAAGTATTAGGTTTCATGAAAACTATACAAAGAAGTTATGTAGTTGCATTGCCTCTTAATCATCGAAATAATTTATTGCTTCAAAGAAAAGATAGGGGTTATAAGTTCTGGCCCAATTATTGGTGTACATTTGGCGGCGGTATGAAAGATGGAGAGGGTTTAGAAGATACTTTCCTAAGAGAAATGAGAGAAGAAAACGGCCTACTTTTAACATATATTGCCCATTTCGAATCTCAAATATTTTTTGATGAAACTAAATTTGGAGATCCTCTTAGAAGAGAAGGTGTTGTCCATTATTTTAGTGCACGATTTGATGGAGATTTAAAAAAAGTTAAAATTGGGGAGGGAGCAGGATTTTCCCTTTTCGATAAAGACGAATTAGCAAGATATAACCAATTAGGATTAATAGTCCCTTATAATTATACAGTAATTGAAAAACTTATGAATTCTCTTTAATATTCTAACTATTATTATCCACTAATATAATCTTTAAAAGCATTATAAGTAATAAAAATAAACACTCCATAAACATGGGATCATATAAAAACAAAAAAATGGCACGAAAAAAAACTGAGAAAAACAAGACAGAAAAGCCAATGAAGATGGCAGTCATTACTGAAGCTCATGAAAAAAAAGAAAAGAAAAAATTTATTCCGGTCTGCACACCATGGCTGCCAGGCAATGAAAAAAAATATGTGAATGATGCATTAGATACAAATTGGATCAGCAGTGCGGGAAAATATATTGACAAATTTGAAGAAAGTTTTAGTAGGTATTGCGGAGTTTCTTATGGCCTTGCCTGTTCAAACGGATTTGCTGCGCTGCATTTGGCGTGCATGGCTCTCGGATTAAAGAAAGGTGATGAAGTTATTGTGCCAACGTTTACTATGTCAGCGCCGGTAAATGCTGTTATACTAACGGGAGCAACGCCGGTTTTAGTTGACGCTGACAAAGAAACGTTTTGCATTGACGCTCGAAAAATCGAGGGGAAAATTACCGGAAAGACCAAAGCAATTATTGCCGTCCATATTTATGGGCATCCGTGTGCAATGGATACCATCATGGCTTTAGCACGAAAATACAATTTAAAAGTTATTGAAGATGCTGCTGAGTCACATGGCGCTGAATACAAAGGAAAAAAATGCGGTTCAATTGGTGATATCGGTTGTTTTAGTTTTTACGGTAATAAAATATTAACGATGGGCGAGGGAGGCATGGCAATTACCCACAATAAAATATACGCTGAAAAAATGAAAAAATATCGGAACTATGCATTTGAACATCCGCGCTTTTTGCATCAAGAATTTGGCGTTAATTATCGGTTAACAAATATACAGGCAGCGATTGGTTTTGCACAAACAGAAAATGTAGAAAAGCTCGTTGAAGCTCGACGACACATTGGAGAAAATTATAACCAGTTATTACAGGAAACGAGGGGGATTGTTTTGCCGATAGAAAAAGAAGGATGCAAAAATGTGTATTGGATGTATGGCGTTGTATTAACGAAAGAAATAAAAAAAGCTCGTGAGGAAATTGTGGAGGCATTAAAGGAAAATGGAGTTGATACGAGAAATTTTTTTATCCCGATGCATCAACAGCCGGTGTTTTATAATGGACCTTTAGAGAATGCGCCGGATTGTACTGATAGTTATTTTATTGCTGATGCTTTAGGAAGACGAGGATTTTATCTGCCGAGCTCGAGCAATTTGTCTTTAGAAGATCAGACATATGTTGCTGCCTGTTTAAAAGAAATTTTATCGAAATCGTTTAATTAAGTCTTTTACAATTTGGATATCTTCTTGAGTAATGCCTTTCATGAAATACAAAGAGGTGAAATAAATCACCATTCCGAGCAGAATCTCTACTATTCCTAATAGTAAGTTCATGTCAGAAAATTGTGCATTAATCAGTGTTAATACCAAGGCCATAATGAGCGCGGCGAACAGCGGTTTGATAAGATGCGTATATTGGAAATATATTTTGAAATCTTTTTTTGCGTAAGCAAGAAGAATAATTATGTAGATTGTTTGGCTGATAACTGTTGCAAGTGCGGCCCCCATGATAGCCATTACTGCTGACTGCTTCAAAAACAACGTTATGAAAACAACATTCAAAACAATATTGACGATGGTTGCAATTATAGTTCCTTTAATAATAATTTGCGGTTTTTCTTTTGCAGAAAACAGGGGGTTGATAAGATCTATCAACGGTATTTCAAAAATTAACACGGCAAGAATGTAAAACGGAAATACAGACGGCAGGTATTCGTAGCCATAAATTAAAGTTATGAAATATTTTCCAAGAATGACCATGCCTGCAATAGCAGGGATTGAAATTATTGCTAAGTACCTAAACACCTTATTAAATTCTTTTTGTATTTGGTCATCTCTTAAATCGGTTAATAAAGGCAACAAAATCTGCGATATATTAAGGAAACCCCAGATTCCAGTTAATATTGCTAATGCGGCGCTATAAAATCCAACATAGGATGCATTCATAAAAAATCCTATCATAAGTGTATCAATATATCCAAATATTACCAATAAAGACCCTATAGCACTAAAATATACTGCAAATCTTATCATTCTCTTTTTCTCGACTTTAATTCTCGACGGTTTAAATAGAAAAGGACTTATTTTCTTTAAGAGATACAATAAGTATACGGTGGAGATAAGCATGGATAAAATTAACACGCCAAAAATTCCGATAATATATTGCTCCTTCGCAATTATTAAAAACATTATTACAACGCCAAGAATCCTTGTTATTTCGAAAATGGTCTGCTTAATTGTGACATGTGCAAGTTTTTTGATGATGTAAAAATATGAAGAATAAAAAGATCCTATTGAAAGGGTTACAATGTATATGCTGCTTAATATTAATGGAAAGAACAATTTGGGCTGCTTGAAAATAAAGATAGATAGGGGATAGGATAGAAGAATTAATAATAATGAAGCTAAACAGGTTATAATTATTTTTAATTTCAATAAATATCTGAAATTTGCCGCAGCTAGTTTTTTATTTTTCTTATTCAATGCGTCAGAAACATACTTCAATAAACTTTGATTTAATCCTGTGTCTAATGCAGTCAAAACAATGAGCGTTATTGAAAATGCTAGGGTGTAAATACCAAAATTTTCCGGCATCAAAAATCGCGCTATGATGATAACGAAGAAAAAACCACCCAACCGCGCAGAAAATGTCAAGATAAAATTCCATAATGAACCAAGGGCAACGTCCTCGATGAGGGAATCTTTTTCTTTTTTCATGTAGACAAATGAGCAAGCCAGTTTAAAAACTTTTAAATATTTGTTGAAGTAATGAGGGATATGAAAGTTGTTGCAGTATCGGGATTTTTTGATCCGTTGCATGTCGGCCACATTGAATATTTTTCTTTAGCTAAAAAACTTGGTGATAAACTGATCGTTATCTTGAATAATGATGAACAAGCGGTTATCAAAAAAGGAAAGCCGTTTATGGCTGCTGAAGAGCGAAAGAAAATTATAGAAGCATTGAGAGATGTTGATGAAGTTTTCTTGAGTATTGACAAAGACATCACGGTGTGTGAATCATTACGCGCTGTTAAGCCGGATATTTTTGCGAAAGGAGGCGATAGATTTTCATATGAAATTCCTGAGGCAAAGGTTTGCCGAGAGTTAGGCATTGAAATTGTTGATGGTTTGGGAGCAAAAATCCAGACATCATCGAATTTTTATAAGAAATGATTTGTATCTGTAAACCTCGATTATTATGAGCAAGTTGTAATTAGCTCTAAAAAATATAGTATTGAAAAATAATTTTAATTAACAAAATATATTGGTAACTTAAAAAATAAATAGGCAAGCTAAGAAGATTAGGCTAACATCCAAGCTTAAAATATAAAAAAAGAGTTATGGAATTTAGAAAAATTCTTTTTTCTTTTTATTCGTAAGGTAAACATAAAGTTGTGAAAACTTGACAATGAGTGGTTCTCGTTTTATGAACAGATCGATATAATCAAGAGCCATATGCAAGGCAAAACCATAGCCAATGAAAATCATCCAAGGAAATATGGGATAAAGAAGATACATAAGTGCCCAGCATTCAATGCCGTGAAAAATGAAAATGCTTCTTTTATATTTTTTTCGCTCTTCTATTGACATTTTTAACCACTCTTTGCTTTTTGCGTAAAAAAATTTCATTGAATTTTTTATAGACCCATCATTTTTCTTTATCACATACAAAAGATAATGATCAATATCGATGAGAAATGCAGCAAGAAAAACAATGAGTGCTTGTAAATAGGATATATCATAAAATAAAAATAACGCTAGTGCCAATAGTAAACCAGAGAGAATGTGATATTTTGGTAACATGTTTGAGTAAAGAAAAATAGGTTTTTAATGTTTATGACAGAACGAAAGATTTATAAGTTACAAATTGTTACTTATTGTAACTAAGGGGAAACGGTGTTTTGAAGGCAGTCTATTCTTATGGCAGTTATACGTATTGATGATGAATTATATGAAAAGATTATGAAAATCATTCAAGGAGAAAAAAGATTTGATTTTCCTAGTGCTAAGGCTTTTGTAGATAAAGCTATATTTGAGAAAATAAAAGAAATTGAAGAGGAAGATAAGAAGAAGAAAAAGTAATTACTCTTTCATTATATTTCTTACGATTTCTGAGAATGCTGGTCGAGTTATTAATATTCCTACGCTGACTCCTAAAATTGTTGTTAATGCAAAGCCCTTCAACATTCCTGCACCTGCCAAAAACAATGGGATCATTGCTGCAACGATTGTTAAAAATGCGCCGAGAATAATAAACAAAGCCGATTTTATTCTTTCCTTTAATGTTCCGCGTTTGTTTGTAGCTTCAGATAGAATAACCAGCTGATCATTAACTCCAGTTCCCATACCGGCAATAATACCGGCGATACTTGGTGCATCGAGATTCCAATTAATTAACGCGGAAATTGCTAATGTAATTAGAGCTTCTGAAATCATTGTTAAGATTACTGCTAATGTAATTTTTATCTTTCTATAGATGAAAAAAATAATTAATGAAATTAAGGCAAAAACTGTAAGTGCGAAAATCATTAAATTTTTAGTGAACTCTCTACCGAGAACTGGAGAAATGGTGTCAATTTTAACTATTTCTAATTTGTATGGCAAACTTCCTGTGATTAAAACTGTCTGCAATTGTTTCATATTTAATTCTGCATTGTCGAATGCTTCTTGTCGTGTTATTCCTGATCCAGAGCCTGAAATTGCGATTTGAGTTGTCGTCGAGCCTTTCAAATCCTTTCCGATATATAATGAATCTACTAATTTGTCATCTAAATATAAGTCTAATTTTTTTTCGAGATACTGTGGATTTTCTTGATCAGATGATAATTGATTAGTTACTTGTGCGTGCTTTTGTGCCGCCTCTTCACTTAAAGAGATTGCGAATCTAAAACTGCAAATTTCTCCATCAGTGATTAGATTACAAGAATAAACGCCAGCATCTTGGCCGATTCTGGCTACATAAGTTATGTCCCTCTCTCCACCAATAAAAATAGTTTCGTTTCCGATTTTAGCTTCGAATTTTCCCTGCTGCGATACTAAATCTTCAATGTCAGTAGGTGTTGCACCTGCTACTTCCACTAACATAAAGTTGTTCCCTGACAAATCAGTTACTGGCTTTACAGAAACATCAGCTATTCCAAATTCATTTAGTCTGTTACTAGTAATTGCAATTAAGTCATCTAATTCTGCCGATGATAATTGAATATCTTGTGCTTTTACTAACGCCCTAGCACCTCCGCTCAAATCTAATCCTGTTTTGATTTTTGTTTTTGGAATATTTGAAACCGTAATTTCTGGAATTTCATTAGTAAATAAAATGAAATCTCCTTCTTTTGTATTAATGACAATTTTTGTTTTGTTTGTAGCGTTTAGCGGAATGATATTACTTACAGCAGAAGAATAATCATCTACAGATAAAATTGTTTGTTCATTGAGAGATTTAATAATAATATTTGGCCGCAAACCTGCATCATATGCGGTTGAATTTCTGTCAACACTTTTTATGATAACTCCTTTTTCAAAACTTGGAGAGATGACTAATAACGATGCTGCTAAGACCAATACTAAAATCCAAATTCGAATATGTATCTTCATATTTGTTTCTTTTCACAATACCATTTAATTAAACTCGCATTTGTTAACCATGTATTCAAAATATCCGCAGATAAGCCAATTGAGAGAATTATGAAAATTTGTCTAAATGAATCTGGAATTCCGGTAGTTATAAAAAATATAGGAAGCACTGCAATTAATGCTGTTAATGTCATTAAAATTCCAGTTTTGAACGCACTAAAAATTCTTGAGTTTAATGGAATATCTTTTCTTTTTAATGCTCTCGATGTCAATAAAATGTCTGTGTCAACGGAGTAACCTACTAGCATTAAAAATGCGGCTATACCTGCAGCAGATAATTTTAATCCGATGATATTTACCAATGCTAAAGTCATTACTAAATCAGCGAAGGCAGCAAAGATGACAGCGAGACTTGGAACAAAACTTCTGAATAATAAAAATACGACGAGGGACATCAGGATAAAAGAAGCAACAAGTGCAGTGATTAATTGCCGATAAAAATTATTACTTAAGGTTGAACCTGTAAATTCTATGTTGGCATTAGTTTCATCCAATTTATAGCCGATCACTTGCTCAAGTTTGGGTTTAATTTCTTCTGGTGTTGAAGATGTTTCAATAATAAAAGAAGTTGCCTCACCTGATCGAATGTCAGTTAGTTTTCTTAAATTTATATTATCAAATTCATTCATTAATCTTGCTTCGGTTGTCGAGTCTAAACTTCCGTGAGCTGTTATGGAAGTTCCGCCCGATAATGAAATATCCTTTTCAATAACATTCCCAGTAGTTGAATATGAAATTCCGAGCTGAATAAAAGATAATGCCAATAGAATTATAGGAATAAATAATAAGATTTTGTAGTACTTGTCATACCATTGGGAAAATATTTCTTTCGAGGTTGAAGAAGAGATATTTTGCTGGGTCATCGTAAATATTCTTGTAAGGATTTAATAAATGTGTCGTTACTTCCTCTAAAATTAAAAAATTCCGTTGCACCGGCTTCTAAATAGTCTTCAGTTATAATAGTTCCTCCAGGAAATCCTGTTACGATAATCGGTGTTGTTTTGTACGTATTAATTTTTCTTACATTTTCTATAACCTGTTTTGAAATCAATTCATACTGAGGGTTATCGGAGTTATTGAAATCTCCTGGAGCAAGCATATCCGTAATAAAAATTAAAGGGTAGATGGAAAAATATAATCCTTGAATACCTTCTGAAGCAGTATTAAAAAGATCAACATCTCTCTCTAATGATTTCTTGATTCGAATAATCTTTCCCGACATATTGAAATTATCTCCGCCGATCCATACTAGATTTCGTGTTTTTTGAATTGTCGTCATTTTTATTCTCGTATGCGCGGGCCGGGATTCGAACCCGGGTCATCTCGTTGGAAGCGAGAGATTCTGCCACTGAACTACCCACGCATATTATAACTTAGATTATGGATTTATAAGGTTTCTTATTTTCGTGATGCCATTTTCTATGGCAATTAGAACATAGAACAATGCACTTTTCTAACTCACTTTTTATTTTATTAATTGAATATCCATTATATACCATGATGTTGATACCAGATTCTTTAAAATAATTAACGGTATGATGAAAATCAAGAGTTGCGGGATGATTTTCTTTACAATTAGAACATTGCAATGTCGATTTAAATTGTGCAAACCAGTGTCGAATCCTTTTTTTCCTTTTCTCAATATAAGCTTTCTCAGTCTTTTTATTATTATCATACCATCTTCTTCTATATTCTCTTCTTTTTCCTGGATCTTTAAAAGGCATTGTAAAATATAGGTTTCCAACTATAAAAATATTTGTAATCCTTTTATTTAGAAAATTATTTAATATAAAGTTTTTTTACATTGTTATGAAAAGAGGATTATTATTAGCAATTATTTTTGGTATTTTTATTGGATCTATTTTCGCTGCTGGTGGAGGGGGCAGCGGAGGAGGTAATAATGGAGGAGGGGGAGGTGATAGCGGGGAAAGCTCTTCAGGTTCGAGTTCAGGAGGAGACTCTGGAGAACCGCAATTTACCAAGGTTACTTGCGATGATACTGGAAGGATAAAATTTTCCATGAGCAAACAAGAGTCAATTACTTCAGTTAATACTCTCACAAATGAAACGTTAGAAATTACTGGATACTGGAAATTTGGGGAATTTGAGTCTGACCCAATATTTGTTGTTGCCGGATCTTATAGCATCACCAGCAGTTATGGATTAACACGAACATTTACGTGTCCCGGATTACATGATTGTTTTCATATTTCAGTGGAAGATCTGCACTGTAAATCACGAAACTTAAAAAATGAAATAACGTTTGAATTAGTAGGAGATTCTAACCTGGATCATTATGCCCTTAATTTCAAAACAGATAAAAAAATTCTTAAATATTCTAAGGAGATTCAGAGTAGAGAATTAGAAGAAATAATTATCAATCAAAACGACAATAAAATTAGAATTTTTGTGAATAATGTTAGTATGTCTGACGTTGAGATTGTGCATAATGATTGTGTCGGGAAGAATTATGTTTATGCACGGGCGAAGTGTACGTTTACAGGTGTCACATCGGCCATTGAACCTGATCGTTTGAAGTGTGGGGGGTTATTAGATATTCACGATCGGGTGAAGTGCAGAATTCAATTGGAAAGTGAACATCATGAATATGAAAAATTTTTTCCTGAAGAATGTAGGAATCATAAAGACGGAAAAAAATGTGTTCAGATTTATAGAAATGTAAGTGACTGCTGGGATTTGGAACCGAGCGCCAGGCGTATTTTATGTTTAAAAGAAAAGATACGATTAGTTAATCGCAATGATGAAAAAGAAAAGTGTGATGGCGAAGAAAAATGTGTAAAAGATTTGAATGAGAGATTAATGACGATGATTAAATTGAGATTCTATAATCTTGAAGAACAGGCAGAAATTTTAAATGAAAAGGGACTATTATCTGAAAAATATTTGATCGATTTTGTGGTATCAATCGAAGGAAAAAAACTGGCATTTAATGATGCAAATACTAAAAAAGAGATGGAAACAGTTATCGCAGAAGTAAAAGAATTATGGTCTGTATTAATGGAAAAGGTGAATAATGAGTGAACAAGCTGCTGCTTCTGGTTTAAAAGAGAAAATACTTGCTAAAAAATGGATTATTATTGGAATAGTTATTATAGTATTGCTTGGAGGAGTATTATGGCGGTATTTTACAGGAGACTCTCAGAGTACAATTATAACGGAAACCCCTGAAAAAATTTATGAGGATTTAAGTGATTTAACTGCGGATCATTTGGAGGAAGCCCTTGAAGAATTAGAGCAGATTGATTTTTCATTGATAGAGTAAAAATTTTTAAACCTTGGATTCGGAAATTTTATATGATAAAAGTTTTATTATTTTACAAATTTAATGAAATAACAGACCCAGAATACTTTGTGCGCAAACATAAACAGAAATGTAAAGAGCTCGGAGTTTTAGGAAAAGTCCTTGTTGCTAAAGAAGGTATTAATGGCAGCGTATCTGGAACTCCGGAACAAATGGAAGCGTATAAAGTCTATATGCATTCTCTTCCGGGTTTTGAAGATGTTTGGTTTAAAGAAGAAACTGCCATTGAACATCCATTCACAAAAATGGAAGCTAGAGTGAGGAAAGAAATAATAAGATTGGATAAACCTGTGAATATGAATAATAAAGGTAGTTTTTTGACGCCTCAAGAATTTTTGGATTTTTATAATAAAGAAGATTTTATTGTTTTGGACGCACGAAATTATTACGAATATGATTTAGGGAGATTTAAGAATGCTATCAACCCAGCTATAAAATCTTTCAGAGAATTTCCGCAGTTTGTCGATAATTTTGAGAAGAGTGTTGATAAGAAAAAGAAAATTGTTATGTATTGTACTGGAGGCATTCGATGTGAAAAGGCTTCTGCTTACATGAAAGAAAGAGGTTTTGAAAATGTGTATCAACTCGAAGGAGGAATTATTAATTTTTGCCAGCAACTTCCGAATACTGTTTGGGAGGGAAAGTGTTTTGTTTTTGATAAACGATTGTTGAGCGACATTAATCAAAATAACAAACCGATAACACATTGCATCAGCTGTAATATTGAAAGTGATTTATTAAAAAATTGTAAACATCTTGATTGTGATAAACTCGTAGTTTTATGCGTTGAATGTCAGAAAAAATTGCAAGGATGCTGCTCTGAAGATTGTTTGAAAAAGTTTACTCACTATGCACGAGAACGCGCTGCTTTAAAAAAGTCTGGAGAATGGAAAGCGCCTGAAATCATTCAGAATTATACGAAAAGTTAATCGAAGAAACTTATTCATCTTATTAATTCTCTAATATGGCTGATTGCAAAAGTAATTTTTTTTCCGAAAATATTTTGGAAAAAATCTGGCAGAAAATATTTTCTATTTAAACCGAGAAATTCGGTTAAATCTTCGGTATTTTTTGGATCTAAAATTCTTCTGGCTGCATAATCTCCGCAAAAGGCTGCCCAGTTAAGTCCGGCGCATCCCATGACATATTGCATTGATTTATTTTTATTATCATAATCTACTATTGGAACGAGATCTTTAGTAACATCAATGAGTCCTGCCCAATAATGAGTGAATTTCGCATCTTTAATTATGGGGAATCTTTTTTTTAGCTGATTTATTGATCGATTAATTATAGTAGGGCTATGATAATACTTTGAATAATAAGATGTTAAAACTGACGATCCTCCAATTAATATTCTATTTCCCACAACAGGACGGTAATGCGTGTAATTCCATTTCGTATCCCAACACATTACTTCTTGCTTTGGGAATAGAGTATTCATTTCTTCATTTGTTAATGGCTCGCTAATACTCAAAAACGTTTGAACATGATAATATTTTTTTGAGACTTCCTGATGAATTTCTTTTTTCATTTTATCGATGCATAAAATTATATTATCTGCTTTAACCGATCCCAAATGTGTTTTAACGGTATTACCTTCTATTGTATTGACCTCACTGCTCTCATAAATTTTTACTCCTTTTTTTAACAGAAGATTTTTCATCTCTTTTACATATGAAAGGGAATTCATTCCATAGGATCCGGAATATTTCAAACCCAAAATATATCCTCCCGGATGAATTTTTTCTAATTCATTTTTATCTAATAGTTCATAGGGTAAATTCATTTCTTTTCTTGTTTCTGCTTCTTCTTCTATTTTATCATTATGTGAGGGTTTAATTGAGAGATATAATGAATCTTGTTTTCTTAAATCGCAATTGAAATTGTAGTCTTTAATGGTACTAACAATCATATTAACACCCGATAATGGAATATTATAAATTATTCCCGCTCTTTTTCTTCCGTATCTTTTAATTAATTTTTTTATATCTTCTTCACTTTCGGGTGTTAAGAAACCACCACTTTGTCCTGAAGAGCTTCCTCCACACATTGTTTTTTCTAATAGGATCACTTCCTTACCGGCATTTGCTAATCGAAATGCGGCATGAAGTCCTGCAATTCCTCCTCCGATGACCAGACAATCACTGGTAACATCTCTTTTTAGAGGGGGACAGTATGCAGTTTTAATATTTAAAGAAGCAGTCTGCAGCCAATTTTCGTATAACATATTAAGATACCTCTTTACTTACAATTAGAAAAATTATTTAAACGTATCTATTCACTTTGTAAAAAATGAAACATTTTTAAATTCTTTTTATTTAGTAATTAAAAAGAGATGGGATTTGATTTTGTTGTGTTAGGGGCTACTGGAATGCAGGGGAGAATTGTTTCTCGAGACTTGCTTGAAAAAAAATACTCGGTATTGTTGTGCGGCAGAGATAAACCGCGGGTTGAACATTTTTTACGCAAATTTAGAAAATCAAATTTCAGTTTTTTTGATGCGAGAAATATTGATATGATTTATGATATTGTTCTTAAGTCGGGATCTAAGGTAGTTATTAATTGCGTTGAAGGGGATTATAATTTGAATATTCTGAAAGCGTGTGTGAAAGCGCGCGCCAATTGCATTGATTTAGGCTCTGAAATTTGGATGACAAAAAAACAATTCGCACTTGATGATGATTTGAAAAAGCGAGATATTATTAGCATTACTGGTTGTGGGTCGGTTCCAGGGATTGGTAATGTGATGTTGCGTTATGCCGCCGACAAATTTGATAAAATTGATACTATAGAGGTGGGATTTAGCTGGGATTCCAATATCAAAAAATTTGTTGTTCCTTTTTCGATTCAAAGTATTATTGAAGAGTTTACGGATCCTGCGCCAATTGTCGAAAGCAAAAAATTTATCAAAAAAATTCCATTAAGCTCTATTATTGAAAACTACCATCGAAAAATTGGGAAACAAAAAGAGTTTTATGTTCGGCATCCTGAGACGTATACCTTTTACAAATATTACAAAAACAAAGGTATTAAAAATATTAGATTTTATGCCGGATTTCCCGAGCATTCTTTTGATGCAATAATTACGTTGATTGAACTTGGTTTCGGCAGTTATAAGCCGATTAATTTTCAAGGGGCAAAAGTTGCGCCAATAGAATATTTGACTGAAGTTTTGAAAAAATTAAAAATTCCTAAAGGATATACTGAAAAAGAAAATTTATGGGTTAAGATTGAAGGAAGGAAAAATTCAACTGAGCGCGAGATACTCATGGAATGTATTGTACCGACGCTTCGTGGGTGGGAAGATGCAGGATGCAATATAGATACTGGCATTCCGGCAAGTATAATGGCTCAAATGATTAAACAAGGCCTTATTAAAGATCGAGGTAGTTTTGCTCCGGAAGCAGTTGTTCCTCCTGAACCATTTTTTAAAGAACTAGCTAAAAAGAAGATGATCGTTCTCGAAAACGGACGAAAAATTAACTAAAGAAGTATACTTTTTTTCGTCGAGATTACACTCGAATATTTGAAAATAAAATTTAAAAGTACGGTGTATTAATCAAACTCCATTTTCGATCCAGCCGTATCCCTTTGCTTCTAATTGATCAACTAGCTCTTTTCCGCCCTCCATTACAATTTTCCCATTGATCATTATAGATAAAGTATCGGGCTGAATATATTCCAGAATCCTTTTGTAATGAGTTATTATTAATATCTCTTTGTTTTTGTCCATGACATTATTTATACCTTCGGCAATGGTTTTTAATGCATCAATATCTAGTCCTGAGTCAGTTTCATCGAGTAAAGCGATTGTAGGATCCAACACAGCTAACTGCAAAATTTCTGATTTTTTCTTTTCTCCGCCTGAAAATCCGGCGTTCAGATATCGTTCAGCAAAACTCTCATCAATTTTTAATAATTTCAATTTTTCTTTTAAGAATTTTTGGAATTCGAATACGGTCATTTTTTTTTCTTTAACATTATTCAATGCTGTCCGCAAGAAATTCATAATAGTTATTCCTGAAATCTCGCTAGGGTACTGAAAGCTGAGAAAAAGCCCTTTTTTTGCGCGCTCATCTGGCGAAGCATTTGTTATATCCTCATTGTTCAATAAAATTTTTCCTTGAGTAACTGTGTATTTTGGGTGACCCATTATAACATTTGCAAGCGTGGATTTTCCAGAACCATTTGGTCCCATCAGTGCATGAATCTTGCCTTTTTCCAGTTTGAGATTAACTCCTTTTAGTATTTCTTTTCCTTCTATTTCAACATGTAAATTTTTAATTTCGAGCATTTTTTATTTCCTCAACAACTTGATATTCATCTTCATAAATAATTTTTCTTAAATTTTTTCTATCTATTATTTCTTTTTTAATATTTTTTAGATATTTCTAATGTGACAAAAATAGTGTCTGCTCATATTTTTTCATACCTTTTTCTGTTAATAAGAATTGATAATTTCCTTCGGGAAGATCCGGTTTAGTAAGCCATCTTCTATTTTCATTAACTTCATCAATTAATTCTTTTGGAAGTAATCTTTTTCCAGCTGAAAAAACTCCTTCTCCATTTGTTGTAAATCTATATAGATTTTGATTCATTTTCCAAGGCCCCCTTAACTACATCTAATGATAATAATGCGCATTTCAGTCGTACTGGCGATAATGGGATTTTTATCATTTCTAAAATGTCATCCTTATTTAAACTTTTAACTTCATTAAGGTTCATGTTTTTTATTTTTTCGGTAATCATGGAAGCTGCGGCCATGGATATAGCACAGCCATTTCCCTGAAATTTTACGTCATCAATGATATTGTTTTTTACGAACAACTGAATAGCAATTTCATCTCCACATAAAGGATTATTTTTTGAAAACTCGTGGGTAGAGTTTTCGAGCTTTCCCTTATTCAATGGACTTTTGTATAAATCCAAAATATTTTCTCTATACATATCATTCATTGTAATTGAAGAGTCGTTTTTACTTTAGTTATTGATGTAATAAGCCTATCTATATCTTCTTTGGTGTTAAATATTGAAAGGCTTACTCTGCAGGTCCCAGGAATTTTTAATTTTTTCATCAAAGGCATACAGCAATGATGCCCTGCGCGTATTGCTATATTTTCTTCATTGAGAATGGCTGCTATGTCATGGGGATGACCGCCATTAATAGTAAATGAAAGAACCGATATACTTTTGTTTATTCCAGGATTATAAATTTTTATTCCTTTTATTTTTTTTAGGTTTTCAATTGCGTACGAAAGTAATTCTTTTTCATGAGCAGAAATTACATGCAAACTCTTATTCTGAATATATTCTACTGCCGCGGTTAATGCAATCACTTCACCATAGTTTTGTGTTCCCGCTTCAAATTTTTCTGGTGATTGAATAAAAGTGGAGAAATCATAGGAAACATTTTCGATCATACCTCCACCAAACAAAAATGGAGGCAATTTATCTAACAAGTTTTTTTTACCATATAAAATTCCTACGCCGGTTGGACCGAACATTTTATGGCTTGAAAATGCCAAAAAATCTGCATCGAGTTTTTTTACGTCTATAGGTATATGGGTTATACTTTGTGCGGCATCAATAATAACAAGTGCATTTTTTTTGTGAGATAAAGAAATTATTTTTTCAATATCATTAATAGTTCCAAAAACATTGGAGACATGAGTCATTGACACAAAGGCAGTTTTTTCATTAATAATTTTTTCTGCGTGACTATAATCGAGTTCATAATTATCTGTTATTGGAATAAATTTTAATTTCAGATTATTTCTTTTTGCAAATTGCTGCCACGGAACCAAATTAGAATGATGTTCCATCTCTGTCAAGACAATTTCAGTTTTATTTTTCGGGAGAATACCATGCAAAGTATATGATAAAAGATTTAGTGATTCAGTCGTATTTTTAGTTAAAATAATTTCATTCTCATTGGCATTTATAAATTCAGCTACTTTTTTTCTTGCTTGGTTATACTTTTCTGTTGCTCGTTCGCTTAGAGTGTATATCCCTCGATGAATGTTTGCATTATCTCTTTCATAGAAATTTTTTAGTGCGTCAATTACTGATTGTGGTCGTTGTGAAGTTGCGGCACTATCAAGATAAACTAAATTATTATTATATTTAAAAATCGGAAAATCTTTCTTCTTATCTTGCATTAATTGTGTTTTCATTTTAATTTAATCCTAGCATCATGCGCACTTCTTTCGTTGGTTGCCATGGAGGAGTAAAGATTACTTCTACATGGGGATTTGAAAATCCCGCATCGGTGATATGTTTTTTGATGTCTTCGATCAAAAACGGACCATACGGACACATCGGGCTTGTAAAGGTCATTTTAATATGAATTGAATTTTCTTCTTTTAAATCAATTCCATAGATTAATCCAAGAGTGAATATGTCTAACCCTAATTCTGGATCGATGACTTTTTTTAATGCATCCTCTGCGTTTTCTTTGGTTAGTTTTTTTGATTTTTTTGTTTTAGGCATGTAATTTTTGTGCAATAATTTCGTGCATTTTCTCCTTAATAATTTTATCATGAATGTTGTCGAGAACCGGAATAAAATAACCTTCAACAATTTTTTGTTGCGCCTGCATTTTATTGAGACCGCGAGACATGCAATAAAATACTTTATCTTGATCCAATTGTCCGACGGTACTACCATGACTGCATTTGACATCATGATTGTTAATTTTTAAATTTGGAATTGCGTTCGATTGCGCGAATTCACTTAATAACAAAGAGTCCTGTTTCTCATATCCATTACTTCCAAATGCATTCTTTTCAATTTTAATTAATCCGCGAGAGAGTGTTTTAGCTTCATTATTCAAAACGCCTTTAGTAATTATGTCTGAATTAGTGTGAGGCGCTTGATGAATAGAAACGGTGTAGATATCCATTTTTTGTTCGCCATCTGCGAGATAAAGAACTACATTATTGGTGCTTGCACCTTCTTCTTGCAATTCAGATATTACTGAGGTTTTGGTGTACCTGCTTCCTAAACACATATCGATCCACCGCACTTCTGCATCTTTTTTTATGATCGACTTTCTCTTTTGAATATTAATTGAGGATTTATCTATATCCTGAATAGTTATGCATTCTACTCTTGCATTTTCTTCAGCGATAATCCGAATAGTTTCACTTACATACACATTTTTATCTGAAGATTTTTTGATAAATATTTTTGATTTAGAATTTTTTTTGGCATAAATAAAAATATTAGTAAAGATATTACTTTGAATATTTGTTTCAACATATATTTTTTCCTCGCATTCTTCAGGAATAATTACATAGAAAATATCATTTGTCAAAGCTTGATTTACATAATCCATTTTATCATACTCGCTCAAAAAATTTTTGTCTAAAAACTTTTCAAAAATATTTTTTTCTTCTTTATTCATTTTAGAAATTGTTTCTGATGTGAACATTTTTGTTTTATTTTTAGTTATATTTCTTTCTAATTTTGGTGAATCAGCTGGAATTATATTGAAATCAAATTCTGTTGGTCGGATAACTATATTCAATCCATATTTAAATTCCATTTCTGGCGCAGTTTCTAATTTTTGTAAGCAAAAATTTCTATACACCTTTAAAACTTCTGGTTCTACTTGTCTATTCAAGAATGCGTGATACTGCTCTATATTTTTCATATTATCCTAAAGAACCTTCCATTTCTAACTGAATTAATCTGTTAAGTTCAACTGCATATTCCAACGGCAGTTCTTTTACTATCGGCTCGATGAATCCTGAGACGATCATTTGAGTTGCTTGCTCTTCATTTAATCCTCGAGAGGTTAAATAGAATATTTGTTCTTCGCTGATTTTTCCTACTGTTGCTTCGTGTGCAAGATCTGTAGTCGGCTCTTGAACATCCATGTACGGAAAGGTATTACTAGAGCTGTCGTTGTCCATCATTAATGCATCGCATTGTACATTTGCTTTTGCATTTTTTGCACCGTTTTTTACACTTACTAATCCTCGATAACTTGTTATTCCCCCATCTTTGCTAATTGATTTTGACATTATTGTGGAACTTGTATCTTTTCCTATGTGAATTACTTTGCTTCCAGTGTCTTGGTTTTGTCCTTTTCCTGCAAATGCAATTCCAATGAAATCTGCTTTGGATCTATCGCCTACCAACACTGAGGCAGGATATAACATTGTAACGCAAGAACCCATGTTTCCGTTAATCCATTCTACCACACCATTTTCGTAGACTAATGCTCTTTTAGTATTAAGATTGTAAGTATTTCGTGACCAGTTTTCTATACTTGAGTAGCGTGCTCTCGCGTTCTTTTGGACATGTATTTCAACGCATCCTGCATGTAGAGAATTTTCAGTATATTGCGGTGCGGAACATCCTTCGATATATTGCAACTCTCCTCCTTCATCAACAATGATTAAAGTATGTTCAAACTGCCCGCCTTTTTTTGCGTTCATTCTAAAATAGGCTTGTAATGGAAAATCTACTTTGATATTTTTTGGGACATAAATAAAGGTTCCCCCAGACCAGACTGCTGCATGCAATGCTGAAAATTTATGCAATCCAATAGGGACGCAAGTAGTCATAAAATGTTCTTTGACTAATTCAGGATATTGTTTTAGTGCTTCGTCCATATCTAAAAACACTACTCCTTTTTCCTCCAGATCTTTTCGTAAATTATGATACACTACTTCGGATTCGTATTGTGCCCCAACACCTCCTAATACTTTTTGTTCTGCCTCAGGAATTCCTAATCGCTCGTATGTTTTTCGAATGTCCTCAGGTACGTCATCCCAGGATGTTGCATTTTTCTTTGCATCAGGCTTCATGTAAAAGATTATATTTGATAAATCTAATTTTGATAAATCGGGGCCCCAATCAGGCATTTCCCTATGCATAAATAATTTTAGTCCTAAAAGCCGCTTTTCAAGCATCCAATCAGGCTCGTTTTTATCCTTTGATATCTCTCTTACTAATTTTTCATTTAATCCTGGAGGTGCCTTAAATTTAAGTTTTTCAGGATTGTGATGATCGTAGGTTTCACGATTGATTTCAAATAATGCTTTTTCCATATAACCTTTACAAAAATTTTATTTAAATACTTAACTATTGTTAAGTTTAAGAATATCTCTCGAAGAAAATGTTTTCTACAGGAACTTTTTGTAGTGCCAAGATTTCTCGAACATCCATCACCATTTCTTTTATTCCGCAGACATAGTAATGGGCATCCTTAGGGACATTTGTTAACTTATCTTGAACATGCTCGCTATCGTGATTAGAATCTCGGCTAAACACAGAGATATATTTCAAATTAGGATGTTTTTTTTCTAACGCAATTAATTCATCATGATATAACAATTCGTCTTCAGTTTTATATCCGACAACTAAATGTATTCTATTCTGGAAATCATTTCCTAATAGATAAGGAATCATAGGCCTAAAGGGAGTTATTCCAGTTCCTGTGGCTATTAAATACAAATCCTTTTCCCATGATTTTTCTTGTATAACAAATCTGCCCATTGGTCCTTGCATTTTTAATACATCTCCAGATTTACATTTGTCAAGAATTTGTGTGCCTTTCCCATTTTCTAAAATTTTAATGCATAGCTCCAATTTTTTGTTATTAACAGTAGATGCGATAGAATAGGATCGTTTGAATTGCTCGCCATTATTCAAAACAATAGAGACAAATTGTCCTGGAATGAAAGAAAATCCTTTGGGAATTTCAATAGTGTATTGTTTTACAGTGGGTGTGAGATAGACTATGTCTGCTATTTTTCCGTCGAATTTTAACAACAAAGGATTTTGTAGTTGTTTCATAGTATTTTAGATATATTGCCGTTTAAAAAATTTTATGTTCTCACGAGCGTGTCTAAAAAATAATTTTAAATTGAGTTCACCTCATCTTTATAGTTAGCAAAGAGGAGGTGAACTATGTTAACTAGATGGAATACAGCAA
>JAGVXM010000052.1 GCA_018303785.1 Candidatus Pacearchaeota archaeon | reverse complement strand
CGAATATAAAATAATAAATATTATTGTTCCCTATATTTAATGGAGCTATGGATTATGAAAACAAATATTGAAACAAAATTGAAGTTTGGAGATTTATTTAATAAGTTAGGGAAAGAGAATAAAGAGGAAATAAAAAATCCTGAAATAAAAGATAATTCTATTCTAGAATATTTAGTTAAAAATTACAAATTATATATTGAACAAGCAACTGATTTTGAAAAAGCAAGAAGAATACAGCATTTTTTAAAAATTAATCCTGTGAAATCAAATGAGATAGAAGAGCTTTCTTTAATATTAGGAAAGTATCAGAGATTAAATAACTTCAATTTGTCAGGTTATTTTCTATCAAAACTAATAAATGAATCAAATGATGAAGATTTTGTTATTCATACAAATTATTTAGAAAAATTAATTGATTGTATTGGATATAAAAATATTAAAAATTTAACTATTAATGGAAATGCTGGAGATTGGGTTGGATATAAAAATATTAAAAATTTAACTATTAATGGAAATGCTGGAGATTGGGTTGGGTATGAAATGGAGAATGGAAGAATTGAGGTTAATGGGAATGCTGGAGGTTGGGTTGGAGAGCAAATGAAAAATGGAAATATAACTATTAATGGGAATGTTGGAGATTTGGTTGGGTATGGAATGGAAGATGGAGAAATTCATATAAATGGAGAATATGAAGGATTTGGCAATAAAATAAAAGTTTGAATAACAACATTATTAAATAATTCTTTCCATTTTATATTGAGGTATGTATGAAAGTTATAAAAAAGCCGTGGGGCGATTTTAAGGAATTTATTCTGAACAAAAAATGTACTGTTAAAATAATTACTGTAAAGCCTGGACAAGAATTGAGCTTACAGAAACATACCCGGCGCAAAGAGATGTGGTATTTTTTGACTCCGGGAAAAGTTATTGTGGGCAATAAAAATAAAAAAATGAAAAAAGGTGAAACAATAATTATCGAAAAAAAAGTTCCGCATCGGCTCATTGCGCGATGGAAGAAAGTTATTGTTTTGGAAATTGCAGTCGGACATTTTGATGAAAATGATATTGTCCGATTGGAAGATAAATACGGGAGAATCAAAGATCAAAGATAATATTTTCAAAAATTGTGGCATTTTCAGATTCTTTAATAAAGGTAAAATTGTGTAATCCTCGTCTCAACATTATTTTTCTCTTACAAATATTTTCATTATGATAACAAATCTTTTTTTCTCTTGGTCTCCTCTCTTCATTGTCGATGTATATTATCTTGTCAGCATTTGTTGTATTAAAAAAGAATTCAATTTTTCTATTGAGAATAGCGTAATTGAGGATTATTTTTTCATTTAGGGTATTATTTTCTAATATTTCTTCAGTATTTGATTCATTTTTTGAAGCATTTGTATTATTACCTTCTATTTTATTAGTCGTATCATTAATCATCTCTGTTTTGTTTTCTAGTATTGATTTTTCCAAAGATTTTACTAAATCCAAAGTATAAAAAGTTCTCCTTCCATCGTAAAATATGCCTAAACCTGCTTCGTTAAAATTAGGAGACATCATGTTGGTATAATGACCCTGACTATTTTTCCACATCATAAAAACTTTATCGGCACTTGGTTGACCATAATGATATGCAATATTTTCTCCGAGATAGGAGTAGATATAGCTTTGCTGGGTTATTCGTTGTACAAAAGATAAGCCATTATTTGATATATGACTAAAGTAATTTTGCTCAGACATATCTTTGCTGTGTAGGAATGCAGCTTGTTGTAGTTGCCCATTTAATTGCACTAACGGCAAATTATTTTTTGGACGCTCTTCATTTAAGACAGTAAAAAAATCTGATTCTGTTGACGCTGTAATAAAATATATGAAAATTACTATTATTAAAATAATGTCTAGTACTTATTTTTTCATATCACTAGATTTATCAAAAACTTTTTAAACATTTATTACAATTTTTTTTTGACAACTATAAAACACTACAGATTAGTAGCTGAGTACTGTTACTATTATTTCAGTAATTATTTAAACTAAAATTAATTGATTGTAGTATGAAAATTGGTGCTGATATTGGCGGAAGTAATTTACGTGTTGCTTTAGTTAACAATGGTAAAATTTTGAAATATTCACACATAAAAACTCCCAATAATAAATCTTCTTTTCTTAATGCCATCGTCTCTGAAATAAAAAAAATTGATGAAAGTGCAGTTAGCGGCATAGGTATTGGAATTCCCGGCCCTTTAAAAAATGGAAAGCTAATCAATCCTCCCCATATACCATTACATAATTTTAATTTGGAAAAATATCTTAAAAATATATTTAAAAAAAAAGTAGCTTTGGAAAATGATGCGAATTGTGTTGCACTTGCAGAAGCACGTTACGGATGTAAAAAGAAAAATTTTTTAATTATTACTTTCGGAACCGGCATTGGTGGAGGCATTATCATTAATGGAAAGTTGTATACGGGAAATGGATTTGCAGGTGAATTTGGCCATATAAATCATAAAGGAGTTAGTTTAGAATCAGCGTGGATAAAACAGCGGGGAAAACCACGTTCTCATGAGATAATTAAATTAATAGCCCAATCAATTGGATCTTTGATAAATATTTTTGATCCTGACATTATTATTTTTACTGGAGGCATTGATAAACGATCTGAATTTTTGAAAGATATTCGCGAGTCAGTTTCACCATATATTTTATCGCCAAGAAAAGTTCCTATACAATTCACTCAATTAAAACACGCCGGAATTTTGGGTGCGAGTCTGCTTGTCTGATTCTATTGGAGTTATTTTTTCTTTCTCGGTTTCAGCATCATAGGTCACTCGATAATAACTTTTATCATCACCCAGAAAAATCCCTTCTATCTTAGTTCCCGTAATATTTTTTTCAACTACAGTCAACTCTAATCCACCATTTAATTTTCTTTGATAACTAAAATCTTCTTTTTTATACGGCATTATTTTTTCCTGTTCGCGCCCTAAATATCTCAGTAGTGAATAATATTTATGTTCTTGTATAAACCATCCTGCACCGAAACTAGCAGAAACAGCTGATAAAAAAATCATATTATAAAATACATTTTTCATATAAGAACTACCTAATGGTTGTTTAAATTCTTTATGTATATTAAAAATGTAATTCAAAATCTTCGAATTCTTTTTCTAAAATCTTGAGAGTTTCTTTATCTAATCTAATCCTGCCTGATTTATGCTCGGTTAATTTTTTATTGAGCTCGTTTACATCACTATCTGCTAGTTTTCCGTTTTCAATTTTCATCACTCCTTTTTCAGAAACGATAAAAACCGGATGTACTAAAAATAAGTCGTATGGTTTTCCTTTGGAGGTTAAGGTTATCTTCGTTTTTTGGATTAATCCTAAATCTTTTCTTTGGCCATATTCTAACAATTCCTGGACTAAATACACTGAATCTTTTCTCAGTTGTTCAAATGAATATTTAGTCGGAATTTTTTTGCTTTTATACTTTTTTTTCATATCTAGCAATTCATTTAATGTATGGACAAATCTTGGATTTCCTTTCCCCTTGTTGATGATTTCTTTCTCAAATTCATTAATTAAGGAATTTTCTGATTTTTCACCGAATAAACTTTTTAATATCTTGAAGACATTTTCATATATTTCATTGAATGTTTTTTGGGTCATTCTTTTTTCTAACTCTTCTCTAACTTCTTTCAGTTTATTCAGATAATCTTCGGAGTCTTTTAGTAATCTATCTATCTCTTTACCTGAAACTTCTTTCACTTTCCCATGTTCGTATCCTTTGAAATATGTTATCGCAATTTCTTCAAGAATATCTGCATATTTTTTTTCCAGCAATTTTTCCTTATCGACAAAAATTCTTCGTACTTCATTTACAGTCTCTCGAACATTTGTCGGAGGTAATCCGTACAACATTAAGAGGGCCTGGCTTGGCGTTAAAATACCATAATAAATATCTCCAATTACAATATCGAGCATTCTTCTTTTTGCCATTTCCTGCGTTTTATCTCCCATACTCATGAACATATCGATAGATTCTGGAGACGGCCTAATTTTCCCCATTTTTAATAATAATTTCCACGGTAAAAATCCGCCTCGATCGTAGATAGGAACTCCATCACGAAGGAAAGTATAGAAAATAGGATTTGCATCTTTTACACCATCCCAGAATTCAGTTAATAAATAAACTTGAGGAGATAACTTATTTTTTACTCCTGCTAATTCTCCTGCCTGCATTACGTAGCTGTAAATAATGTTTCTTAATTTTTCTTTTAATTCTAAACGAGGCATTCTTTTAACATCTGTATCATCGATAATTATGTAAATGTCAACATCGCTGGTTTTTACTGCTTCTCCTCTTACTAAGCTACCGCCTATTACATAACTATAAACATATTTTTCGAATTTTTTTAGAACTAAAGATTTGTGAATTTGAGCTACTCTTAATGCGCCTAAAATACCTTTATCATGCATCGGATAAGCCATTCCTATAGCTTCGATTATTTCGTATTTACTGTCCAAGCAAATTTCCCATAGATCTCGTTCTAAAAAGATATTTAACCATAATTTTAGTTTTTCTTCTTTAATTTTTTTTAATATTTCAACTTTTACTTCATTAAATTCTTTTTCTTTATCATCATCGAGAACTACCAATATGTGCATCGGTTTTTCTTTTCGCTCTTCTTCTTTTAATTCATTTTCTTCATCGAACATTTCTGCTGCTTGCGGCGGGATTATTCCTATAGCGTTGATGAACTTATATTTGGATAATATAAATTTTTTAAACTCATCCAGTTTTTCCCGCATTTTTTCCATTTCCTTTTCATCTTTAGAAGTAGGGGCATTTGGAACCTGTACGTTTTTTAAATCATGATTTTGATATTTTTTATCATCTAAAGACATTTCTTTATGATCTTTGTGTTCGTGTTTTTCTTGGGTCATTTTAGAATTATTATCTTAACAAGAAAAGGTGTGTTTTTAAATTTTGGGGTTAGGATTAGAATCCTACAGATTTAAAAATTTGAACAAGTTTTGTTAAGTCTTGTTTTTCTAATTCACTAGCTAATTTTTCAGCCCCAATTTTCCTATAAGAGCAAATAATTCCTTCCGCAGACATTCTACCTTTTAATTCTGCAAATTCTGGTATAAGTGACATATTGTATGCAATCATTTTCTTACCCTCTTCATCTTCCAAAGTTTTTTGCATTTTCTTAGTAAATGATTTTTTTAATTGTTCCAAGATATTATTTTGAATGAGATCTCTTTGACTAACCTCTAATAATGCTTTAAATGGATTTTCCTTGGAATCAACGTATGATTGAACAATGTATCCAGACCCTAAGTATAAGGCTTCGACAAATTCGTCTATTTCATCAAATTCTTTTTGTAATTTCTTATTGATAAATTTCTTCATTGCATACGTTGCACAACCTTCTAAAGTAAAATGATGTGTTGGGAAGAAACCATGCTGTTTATCAATCAAATGCCACACTTCATGCGCAATCACTTCATCTTGCACAACTTTTTCAATTTCATTAAAAGGTTGTAAAATACATATATCGGCTCCTGAACCAAAATACTTTTTTTCGTCAACAGAAGCGAAAAAATCAGGATGCGAT
>JAGVXM010000042.1 GCA_018303785.1 Candidatus Pacearchaeota archaeon | reverse complement strand
TCTGGCACAGGGAGGATTTTTCTTATTTATAACCGTTATATTAAGCATAATTATTTCTATTAAAACCTCTAAAGAATTTTATTCCCAAAATATAAATAGTAATAAAAATAAAATATGAAAAAAGAGAGTATGCTAAGAAGCCAAATGCAAACAGAGTTTGAGCTTAAATTAAAAAAACATATTCAGGCCCATGAAGAAACTTTGCAGAAAATAAAACTAGCTGTCGAATTGCAATTACAAAAAAATCTTAAAAATATTTTGAAATAATTTCTTCATGATAATCGGTTATCTGAAGCTTATTTGAAAAGCGATATTGCTCTGGAAGTTTATTTTATTTTAACAAAGCCTTGAAAGAAGATGCCTGATTTTTCAAAATTTCTTTGAGTTCTTCTTCAGAGGCGTTGAAAATATTTTCCAGCGTTTTAAATTTTTCTAATAATTTTTCAGCTTTTTTGGGTCCTATATTAGGGAAAGATTCTAGAATGTATTTCTGCTGCTCGGCTTTTGTTTTTGGTATTCGTGAATGCAGAGAAGTTTTAGTTGGATTTTTTAGCTGTTGTTTTGCTAATGTTATTAGATATTTTGCAGTATCTTCATAGTCTCTGGAAAAAATAATAGGTATATTGCTGTTAGTTATTATAGAAATAATTAGTCCTCGAATTGCTTTAGCCATGTTGTCTTTTTCATCATAAATATTATTGATATCTCCTTCTATTATGAGAAAATATTTTGGATACATTTTCAGATGCGTGAGCTGTTGTAATAGTCTTTTGCTAATCATCGAAGAAATTAAATCTGAAACAGTTTTACGTTCTATTGCTATATCTCCAATAATATAATCTGCGATTTTGAGTGGCTTAGTTTCGACTATAATTTCTGAAGATTTTAGTTCTGCAATTACAAGAGAATTACGCTCGTGAATATCTGCAATTATTATCGGAGTTTTTTCCAATGATTTCTTTTTTGTTTTTTTACTGAAAATATTGTGGAGCATGTTGCATTTCCTCTATTGTTGGAAAAAAAGGTTTAGTAGCTGAAGGAGAAATTCTTAATAAAGTAAAGCCTTGCTGTGCAGACAACCATGGCCAATTTTTTCCAATCTCAGGTTGTTCTGCAATTATATTTGTATAATTATAAAACTCTTCTTCGGTCATTAACTTTTCTGTATTGTAATGATGATATGAGTTTCCAGAATTAACTAAAATTCTTTTTGGTATCTTTAACCTTTCAATAACATTTTCTATTTCCCAATATTCCAGATTAGTAGACATAAAATCTATCATGGGGAGGTGTTTCTTCCCTTCTCTAGTTAGTACTAATGAAGAAATTGCAAGCGCATTTTTCGATGGCATTTTTTTTATTTTTTCTATTAGACTAGGTATATGGATATTATGTTCTGTTACTGGCAAAGAAAATATTTCATCATATTCTATATATGGGAGAAAAACATTATCTGTGGACTCAACAATGCAGGGATTATAGATTGCAAAACGATATTCTTGTACTGTATCGAAGGATTGTAGTATTGGTTTTAGTAAACTCTCCAAATTTTTTTTTATTAATTCTATTCCCATCCCGTTTTTTAATTCTTCCCAGAGTATTACTTCAGAAGTTAGGACGTTACCACTTCCTCGATCATAATTCATTTTTCTAGATGGAATATAATAGCCTGCATTTGATAGCTGTTCTAAGGATTGCTGAGAAATCTCATTACTAACAATTGCAAGATTAAATTCAGTGAAAATATCTACTACCCTATAACATTCTGAAAAACATTTTATTCGGTACCCTGAAATATTACCCGGAGTATAAAAATAGTTTATAGTATCGAGAAAATATATATCTGGGAGAAATTCTTTTAATTTAGCCGTCTGCAATTTAACCTCGCCCATTTCCCATTGCTGCGGTTCAAAAATTTTCATATTAAAACAATTTCTTTTGTTCTTCAATTTCGGATTTTGAATGAAACGAATAACCTTGATCTAAATCTTTTTTAATATTTTCTATAGCTTTATACATTTTTCTCTCTCTACTTTTAGATGCATAATGGAAAATTTCATCTAGGGTATCATTGGTAACAAGAATGATTAATTCTCCTTTCATTAATCTGGCAGTTCTTCCAGCTCTTTGAATTTTTCTAATTGCACTCGGAATTGGTTCGTAAAAAATTACGGTGTTCACTTCGGGAATATCTAATCCTTCTTCTGCAATCGAAGTTGCACAGATAACATTGATAGTGCCAACTCTGAATTCAGACATAATTTCTTGTTGTTCTTTTTGTGAATATCCTATTCCCAATTTTTTTGCCTGTCCAATAAAAATCTTTGCTTTTATTCCTGGAATGTTGTTAACTTCTTCAGCAATTTTCACAACAGTTTCTCGATATTGCGAAAAAATTATTGTTTTATTTTGAGGATATTGTTTTATTATATTCTCAATAATTGATTTTACTTCAAGTAATTTTGGATGCTCAATATTTTTAGCCAACAATTCTGAAATTGCAATATTTGCTCGATTAAATTCTTCGTTTTTTACAATTTGTTGTACAGCTTTGGATTTTTTTTGCGCAGATTGTTCGTACATGTTTTTTATGTATTTGGAAACGGAAGATAATGTCTGTGTTTCTAATAATTCGATGGCATGGGATAGTTTTATTGCTTGTGCGCATGCACTGACTCCGGATAAAACATTGAAATTTTTATTTCCAGAAAAAATTTGCTGCATTAATTTCTTCTGCAATAATATAACATTTGTTTTTGTAGGGGGCTCGAATAATAACTTTCTGTTTTTTAATTCTTCAATTTTTCTTTGGTAGAGTTTTTTGAATACTGCATCTATTTCTTTAAATTCTTGGGGAAATTCTAATCGAATAACTTTAAAATCTAATTCTTCCAAATAAGGCTTCACATCTTCACTTTCTCGAGTTCTAATTTCTATTGTTTCTATTCCTAAATTTTTTGCAATTTGTTCTATGGTTTTTCTATCTGTTCCTGGAGAAGCTGTTAGTCCGAGAACTTTTCTTATTGGAATTTTTTTGTATTCTTCTGCAATATAAGTGTATGAATAATTTTTTAGGCAGCGATGCGATTCATCGATAATTAACAGAGAGACTTCTTCTAAATTATATCTGCCTGTTTTCATATCATTTTGAATACACTGGGGCGTTGAAAAAATAATATCTGCGCTTTGCCATAACTCCTTTCTTTTTTCTGCATCTGTTTTTCCGGTAAACAATACGAGTTCTCCAAATAGTTCCGGGAGATGTTTTTCGAAATAACATGCATGTTGTTCAGCTAATGGTCTTGTAGGTGCAAGAAATAAAGTCTTTTTTCCTGGGTTTTTTTCTTGGGTGTAGATAGATAGCATTAATGCGATCAATGTTTTTCCAACGCCGGTGGGTAATACTACGAGGCAATTTTTTTCTTTACATATATCAAATATTTCTTTTTGATATCCTCTTGGTTCTATTTTTTGCAAAAAACTTTCAGACATTGTTAGTGAAGGGAAAAGAAATTATTAAAGATTGTTATATCAAGAAAACCATCACGAAAAAAATCGTGTAGAGAAATATTAAAAATATCCATAAAAGAAAAGCTCCAAAAAAAACTTTTGATCCATCGAGTTGGCCTAGAGGCAATAAATTCCAGAATCCATAAAATACAGAATATTTGAGTAGATCATGGGCATATGAAAAATCTAGGAATTTGTATACTGCTGTTGCAATAACCGCAACGCCTAATAGCGCATAAAATCCCCAAGCAGAGGTGTAGGCAAGATCGTAGTCTCCCATATAATCTTTTCTTAGAGCTTTTTTCCACCCCACTTGTTTGACGATCCTTTTATTAGGGACATCCACAGCTTCAAATTGAAAAAACGTGAATGGTTTTATGTATCCTAAAGATAAAATTGCGAAAAAGAATGGAAGAATTACTCCTAAAGGAATTGGTTTTTTGAAATGATAGCCTTCGTAAAACCCGAATCTATATATTTCCCAGAATTTGTGCTCTATTCTTATTGAGTACCTTTGTGCGGCAAGTTTTTTTGCTGTAAAATTAACTGCAATGATTATCGCAAAAATTATTAATCCTGCTAGAATTTCTTGAATATTATCTGTTGGGATTACCGGAATGAAGCTAATAAAGGCACCAATAATAATTACAATAAATGCTATAACAATTTCTTTCTTTGAAAAGTCATAATAAGTATCTTCAGAAAGTTTTGTTGTATGTTTTCCAAACGTTGGATACCTCTTTTGCATAGGGTTTAGAAGCGTATAATTTTTATAAATCTATGTTTCGGTTCATTTATATTATATAGTAATAGATTACAAGTGTTTAGGATGAATAATGAATATGGAAAAGAGAATTTTTCACCATAGAAAAGTATTTAAAGAGAATCTCAGTTTTTTTAATTATGTTGAAAATAAAAAAGGTAAGCGAGGTTATTGGGAAAAAAGTATTTACTGATACCGGCGATTATTTTGGCGAAGTTGAAGAGGGAAATTTGATTGAAAACAAAGTTGAAAGCTGGCGAATCCGTATTTCAAGTTCTATAGGTAGTTTTTTAGGCGGTGCCAAAGGAGTTATTATCCCCCATCAATTTGTCCGTGCTATTGGTGATGTTGTTCTTATCAGCAAGTCAAGCCTTCCGATGGAAGAAGGCGAAAATTCTGTTGAAGAAACAATCGATCTGCGCGAAGCATAATCATGATCATGAGGTGTATACATTCTTAATCAATGGCAGTGCCTTTTTTTATTTCTCCTTTATTTATGGATTTTATTTTGCCTTTTGTTTTAGTTTTTACTTTAATTTTTGCTATACTTCAGAGAACTAAAGTTTTGGGAGATGACGCCCAGCGAATTAATCTTATCATGGGTATTGTTATTGGATTAATGCTTATTGCTTTTCCACACCCTCGAAGTATTATTGTTTTATTGATGCCCTATTTAGCAGTTGTTTCTGTAATATTATTAGTTTACTTAATGCTCATGGGTTTTGCAACTGGAAAAAAAGATGAAAATATTTTAGGAGAAAAAGAGAAAATTGCTGTTGTGGGTTTAATTGGTATTTCCTTGGCAATTTATTTATTAATGATTACTGGCTATTGGGATTTTATTATGGGAAATGTTTTTACTGGCGGACCACTTATTGCAACAGTTTTGATGATTGCCGCTATTGTCGGCGTAATTGTTGCGGTTATTCGAGGAGAAACAAAATAATAAACGAAATGTATTTAAATAATCATTTTCTTAATCAATAAAAGAGCGTATGGCATCACATTTTTTTTACGGTTTCACTATTGGTGATTTATTGAATATGTGGGCAGACATCGGAGTGTTTGCATATTTGTTGCCGTTCTTGATGATTTTTGCTTTAGTTTATGGAATACTTACTCATACTCAAGTTCTAGGGCAAAATAAAGGAGTTAATGTCACAATTGCTTTAGCTATGGGGTTGTTAGCTTTACAATTTGATTATGTTTCTGGATTTTACGCAAGTATTTTTCCGTATGCAGGAATGGGATTGGCCGTATTACTAGTTTTGATTGTTTTTATCGGATTATTTTATAAGCCAAAAGAAGGGGCAAAAGGATGGATAGCTATTGGAGCGGTAATAGGAGGAATTGTAGTTTTGTCTTCGACGCTGGATTTATTATGGATTGATGGCAGTGCAATTGGATTATTTAATGCCTTACCGATGTTATTAGTAATTGGAGGAACTATTGGAATAATTTATTGGATTTCCAAATAATAAAAAATGGCAATTGATATTTCAGGAATTTTCGTATTTATGCCTATATTTAGTTTTTTATTTGTATTCTTAATTACGTATGCTGCGTTATCTGGAACTAAAGTTTTAGGTGAAAATAATTTGATTAATGTATTTATTGGAATGATAATGGCAGTTATTTTCTTAAGTTTCGCTTCGCTTGATTTTTATGTAAGAACTATTGTTCCCTGGTTTGTAGTACTTTTTGTTTGCACTTTCTTAATATTACTTTTATTTGGCTTTTCGACAAATAAATTAGAATGGATTAGAACGAAGGCATTTGGCTTCGCTCTTTTGGGAATTTTATTGCTTATATTTTTGATTGCTGCTATTAGGGTTTTTAATCCTATATTTCATCCTGATTTAGTTTTAACGACTGGTGAAAACACGAGCTTAATGCGACAGATATTTAATCCGAGTAATGATCGTGCGATAGGCTCTATTTTATTAATTATTGCTGCTGCGGCTGTGGCTTATGTTATAACGAAAAATAAATAATTCCTGTTAAAAAATTTTACTGACGAAAACTTAAAAAATTATCTTAAATAGTCTTCAAAATTAGATTTGTTTTTTTGTTTCTTAGGCTCTGCAGACTCCTTGTTATCTTCTAGAGGAAGGGCTTCAGATTCTGTAATTCCTGAAATTTTTCGTAATTCTTTTAAATTCTCAGTAAGAGGGTTAATAATTTTTGAAAATGAATCCTGTGTCGCTTTCATTTCGTCAGAAATGCTTTTTATATCTTCACCATATTCTCCTACTCTTTTGATTATTGAAAGCTGCAATTGATTCATTGTTTCTTCTAATTTGTCCAATTTCTTTTCTATGAGATGAATTTGTTCTGCAGTATGTTTTCTAAATTTTGTAAAGCTATCAAGCTCTTTTTTCATTACATCCATTTTTTCTTCAATTATTTGTGAAGTTATGTCGCTGATCGTTTCAAAATCTGTAGGCTGTTGGGTTGCATATTCTGGATATGAGTTTTGCGGTTGTGACCATTGTTGAACTTGTTGTTCATGAGGGATTTCTTGATAATCTGCAGCTTCAGGAACATATTCTTGTGTAGGGTCTTGAGGAATTCCAGATTGAAACTGACCTCCGGTTTGAAAACCTGCTTGATATCCTTGATCTCTTTGTCCTGGAGGCATTTGCATTTGAGAAGCCATTTGCGATTCTATTGAAGGCTGCATTTCAGACATATCTCCAGATTCATTTGATTGAGTAAACTGGCGTTGATTTACAACTTCTCTTTTAATCTCAGACTGCGACAATGCTTCATTAATATCTCGAGGAGAATATCCCTGTTCCTTTAGCGATTGAATAATTTGTGCTGTTGAAAAGCCTTGACTTTTCATCTGATTTATTTGTGAAATTACCACCATGTTATTTTTTTGATATTATTTTTTTAACAAGTTCTTCGACCTCCTTTTTTGTTACGATTTCTAACGGGCTAAACATTTGAAATTGTCTTTTCATTATATCCACTTCGGTTTTTCGTGCGAAATTTCCCATCTCGTTGATGATTCGATTGGAAAGTTGTTTTAGGTTTTTTATTTCCTCATTAATTTCTTTGATTTGTTTTTTTGTTTCAAAATCAAGATTGTCTATCTCTTCTTTTGTTCCAATTAAGTTTTCTCCAATTAACAAGGCGCGATCTCTTAAAAGCCTTTGTTTTTCCTCCATTTCATTTAATCGAGTTGAAAACTCTGTCAATAAAGAATTCACCGGATCTAGAGTTGGTTCTGGCATGTTCACCTTTTAGTAATTAATCACTTAGGGTTTAAATTTGTTATGTCTCATAAAGTTTTTATAACAATTGTATCTTTTATATTTGAAGAAGATGGTATTATTCAAGCCGGGAACGCAGTTATATTCTTATGAAATTGTCCGAGAAGAGGGCAATAAAGTTTTGTACATAAACTATATTGGGGCTACTTTTGTTCCAAGTATTGCCGAAAATCCTGACGTTATGGCTAGAACTATTGATTTATTAACCGAGGCGACTGGAGTTTCCCGAATAGTGTTTGTTCAACAAAGGAATTATTCGTATAATGCTCAAGAAACATTTATGCTGCAAGAAATTTCTAGTTTACATATTTTTTTAACGAAACAAGAAAAACTTTTAGCTCCAAATAAGCTTTCAGTTTTGAATACAGAACATTTAAGTAAGCGTTATAACGATGTTGCTTATTTATTATTAGCATTGAAAAATGATCCCGTTGCTTGCTATGTGCAGCTAAAAGCGGTGATTAATACTGAGAGAAAAAAATTAGAAGAATTTTCAGATACTCAAAAAATTGATCAGCTTAATTATATAAAATTATTGGAGAAATTTTTTGTTTTGTTGAAAAATACTGAACTCATTAAGAAAGCTGAACCATTGTTAGATAGCTATGATTTTAAAAGAGAAATATATCATAGTTTTTTTCGTCCTGAAATAATTCCTAATTTTACTTTTACTCGTTTAGTTGCTTCTCTTCCCGAGGATGGAGAAATAATTGACCAATATAAAATTGGAGAAGAGTTTGATGTTTCACATGTTACAATATTAAAGCGGAAAAGGGATGCTAAATTTATTTATCATTTAATGCCACCCGAATATTCTTTAGAGGAGGATAAACAGGAGCTAATAAATTTGGCAAGAAACGTTTTAATTGAGCATCAGCCTAAAGCTGAAGAGTTTACTGATCCCGAGAGGACAAGGCAGGTTTTTTTTAACGTGTCTAGAGATTTGCTGCGAGATTTAGCGGAGAGCAAAAAGACAAAATTGGAATACAAGGATTTGAATACTTTGGCAAAAATATTAGTTCGTCACACTATTGGTTTTGGATTAATTGAAGTTTTGTTGCAGGATGAGAAATTGCAGGACATTGTTTTGAATGCCCCTATATCAGCAAATAACATTTTTCTTCGTCATCAGGAATTTGATGAATGTATCACTAATATAATTCCGAGCAAAGAGGATGCTGATTCCTGGGCTGCAAAATTGAGAATGATTTCAGGGCGACCTTTAGATGAGGCGAATCCTATTTTAGATACTGATTTGAGTTTGGGAAATATTAGATCGAGAATGGCAGTTATTCAGCAACCTTTGTCTCCGTCTGGTTTAGCGTATGCTGTGAGAAGACATAGAGATAAGCCGTGGACTTTGCCGTTATTTATAAAAAATAAAATGATTAATAGTTTTACTGCTGGCTTGTTAAGTTTTTTAATTGATGGTTCTAGGACAATCCTTGTTGCTGGGACTAGATCGTCGGGAAAAACCTCTCTTCTCGGAGCATTGATGTTAGAGATTATGCCGAAATATAGGATAATTACTGTTGAAGATACACAAGAGTTGCCGATACATGCATTACGAAAATTAAATTATGATATACTGAGCATGAAAGTTCGCGGAAGTTTGCTTAAAGAAAGTGCAGAGGTTGGTGCCGACGAGGGAATAAGGACCTCTTTACGATTAGGTGATAGCAGTTTAATTGTTGGCGAAGTAAGAAGTGTTGAAGCTAAAGCATTGTATGAGGCAATGAGAGTTGGGGCTTTGGCGAATGTTGTTGCGGGAACCATTCATGGTGCATCACCTTATGGAGTTTTTGATCGTGTCGTTAATGATTTAGGAGTTCCAGTTACAAGTTTTAAAGCAACAGATATTATCATTGTAGCGAATCCAGTAAAAACTCCGGACGGTTTGAAAAGTGTTAAACGAGTCATTCAAGTTTCTGAAATAAGGAAACACTGGACGAAAGATCCTTTAGAGGAAGGTGGATTTGTTGATTTATTAAAATATAATGTTGAGAAAGATGACATTGAGCCGAGTGACGAATTGATAAATGGTGATTCTGAGATAATCAAGGATATTGCTTCTGGTGTTAAGGGTTGGGCTGGAAATTGGGACGCGGTTTATGATAATATTATGCTGAGGGCGAAAATAAAACAAGAAATTGTTAACATGAGCGAGCAGTATAATAGACCTGATATGTTGGAAGCGGAGTTTAATTCAGTCAGCAATAATATGTTTCATCAGTTTTCTAAAGAAGTGCAGGATATTTATGGATTGCCTGTCGGAGATAAAGTTTTTGCTTTATGGAAACAATGGGCGTTAAAAGAGATTGGGAGATAGTTTATTAATAAATTTTTGCCACTAGTTTAGGTTAATAGTGGTTGAAACTAAAAAATACAGAAGTTTTATTAATTGTTTTTTCATCTTATACTCGAGGTAAAGAGGATGGATATTAACGAGGTTTTGAAAAAGTATTCTCGAAAGATTGAAAGCGAGATTAGTAGTGATCAGGCGGTAAGTAACAGCCAGGTTTCTTCGGAGTATCTTACTTTTAAAAATGAATTAATGCCGGAACTTTCGCGATACGAACGATTGGCGAAATTGTTTGGATCTTTTTTGAAATTTAAGTTGGCGAAAAAAGATTATGATAAAGTCCAACGAAATTTGGAAATAGCTCATTTAAATGTAGGGCCAGGAGAAGTTATCGGCTTGGCAGTTTTTGGCTCTATGTTTTTATTTTTTATTGGTTTAATGTTATCAACAGGATTATGGCTCCTTGAAGAAACAAGTATTACCGAATTTCCAATTTTTTTCCTTTCTCTTATTGGAATTTTTTCAATGTTTATTTTTTACTATTTTTATTCAATGCCCGGAAGACTTGCTGTAAAATGGCGGCTTAAAGCTGGAAGTCAAATGGTTCCTGCAATTTTATATGCAGTTATTTATATGAAACATACGAGTAATTTAGAACGAGCGGTGAGTTTTGTTTCTCAACATATTGAACCTCCATTGTCGTTAGACTTTAGGAAAGTGTTATGGGATGTGGAGACGGGGAGATATTCAAGTATCAAAGACAGCTTAGATCATTATTTGGATTTTTGGAAAGAGACTAATATTGAATTTGTTGAAAGCTTTCATTTAATTGAAAGTTCTTTGTATGAGCCTAGTGAATCAAGAAGAGTGCAAATTTTAGAAAGAGCCCTGAAAGTTATTTTGGATGGAGTGTATGAAAAAATGTTGAAGTATACCCACTCGATTAAATCTCCATTAACAAATATTTATATGTTGGGTATTGTTTTGCCGACGCTAGGTTTAGCATTACTACCTTTAGCTTCAACACTTTTAGGAGGAGCAATTAAACATTACCATGTTTTTGTTTTTTTCAATCTCATTATACCTTTTTTTGTTTTTTATCTTACTTCAAATGTATTGCTTAAACGACCTGGAGGGTATGGAGACTCGAGCTTGATTGAAAAAAATCCTTATTATTACAAATATGATTCACGAAAGCCTTATTTGATTGCCGGATTGATCTGCCTTCCTATTTTATTAATTGGAATTTTGCCTTTAATTTTTGGTTACACTTTTATTCCCGGGTTATTTGGCTGGGAGTCAGATATAGATTTGAAAATTAGGGGATTAGGATTTCTCGGCGATAAAGCATTTGATTTTATTGATGGTAGTGGTAGAACTGGGCCATTTGGTATTGTTGCATTGTTACTCGGTTTATTGGTTCCTTTTTCGGTTGCCTTATTTTTTATCATATCGTTTTCGATGAGGACAAAAGATTTGATTAAATCAAGAGATGATACTGATGCATTGGAAAAAGAATTTACGAGCAGTTTGTTTACTTTGGGTAATAGATTAGGCGATGGCATTCCTGCAGAAATTGTATTTGCAAAAGTTGCTGATTCTACTCGGGGACAAAAGACCAGCGAGTTTTTCAAGATTGTGAATACTAATATTCAAACTATGGGAATGAGTTTAGAAAGTGCTATTTTTGATGTTCGTCGAGGAGCATTAATATTTTATCCGTCAAATTTAATTGCAACAAGTATGAGAATATTAATTGAAAGTGCAAAGAAAGGATTACAGGTTGCAGCACAAAGCTTGATGAGTATTTCTGAATACGTGCGGAATATTCAGAAAATTAATGAACGTTTAAGAGATTTACTAGCAGATGTTGTCAGTGATATGAAGAGCAATATGACTTTTTTAGCTCCATTATTAGCTGGTATTGTAGTTGGTTTATCTAGTATGATTACTGCAATTTTAGGCAAATTAAAAGTGTTAGCAGATTTGGGAGGTGCTGAAGCTTTGACTGGATTAGGCAATCTATCAAATATTACTAGTTTATTCAACATTGAAACTATGATTCCTCCGTATTATATGCAAATTTTTATTGGATTGTATATCATTGAAATTATTTTTATTTTATCTGGAGCATTAGTTGTTATTGATGCTGGAGAGGATAAGCTTCGAAGGACTCATGAAATTTCTAGAAATCTTATGCGAGGGGCATTTTTATATCTGATTGTAGCATTGTTATCAATTGTTGCTCTATATCTATTGTCTAATATAGCATTGCGAGGAGTGGTTGGATAAACTATATAAATTACTTTTAAATAATACGCATATGAAAAGTGAGAACAAAAAAGCATTTTTAGTAGGAGAGGTTATTTTTTGGCTGATTGTGGCTATTTTAGTTTTAGTTGTCGTTGTTTTTTCTATTTATATTTTGTCTGGTAAAGGCACAGGAGCAATTGATTATATTAAAGATATTTTGTTTGGAGGATAAGATGGCTGATAATGAAACTCCCTCGATAATAGTTAATTTGATACTAATTATTTTGGTCTTAGTATTAATTTTGGGTTTTATTTTTCTATTTAATCCCAATTCAAAATACAACATTTTTCCCGATTTTAAACAAGTTGAATATAAGGTTAATTGGAACGAAGAATATTTTCTAGAACATCCTGAATTTATTACGTATAAAATCGAAGGTAAGGAAGCAAATATCTATTTGAGATACAATGTTAATCCGGTTATAGATTATGATGATATTGAAAATGTAATAGGATGGGAATGGTCCTTAAACAATAAACATTATTTGAGCGTTAATAATGTAGTTTATTCTGATTATTCTTACTTAGGTTTAACAGAAAAAAATCGTAATTATTTGAAAATGCTGATAAATCAGAGTCCCGAACATGGTTTAAGGATAATCATGGAACGTGTTCGAAAAAATAATGAAGGAAATATTAAAGTTTTTGGATTGGGATTTGATGTAAATCTTCATATTATGATTGGGCCTGAAACTGATGGGTTTAAAGCAAGTGATAAACGGCTTCAGGATTTAGATGGAGTTATAGATAGATTAAATCAGATTTCACGAGGGTACGTGAAAAGCAGAGAATGATCCAGAGCAAAAAAGGCGTGGAATTATTGCTGACGAAAGTGATAAATCTTGTTATCGCAGTTATTGTTTTTCTTATTTTGGCGTATTTTGTTTTCAAAGTATTCTCCTTATTTGATAAGAATAATAAACTGGAAAAAATTAATGATCGGTTAGAAGAATTGTCTAAAACTGTACGCGAAGTTTTTGCAATGAAATCATGTAATGGCAACTGTGAACGAAATGTGCTGTTTTTTCCTGAACCGTCCTGGTTTTTGAAAACTTTTATTAATTATAAGTTTCCAGATGGACAATGCAGGGGAAGTATTAGCTGTTTATGTGTTTGCGACACTGAAAATTGTGACACTCGATACATTAGTTGTCAGGGTTTTGATTTTGATGTTAAGGTAACTGGGAAATATACGGAAAGTCTGGTTTTAATTGAACCAGGTGGTACAGCTTCTCAAGGAGATCTAACTATTTCTGAAGTAATTGAATTTAAGGAAGAAGCGATTGAACTTCAAATAATAAAAGAAGGAAACCTTATTCGAATTGGAGAAGTGAAATAATGGAAAAAAAGGGAGTTGTAGATACAATAATAAAAACTATTTTAGGTATTATTATTTTTTTGCTTTTGTTTTTTGGAGTTAGATATTTACTAAAATATTTGGGATTTTAATGAAAAGAAAAATAAATCAAAAAGGGAAAATTATAACTGATTGGGTAATTATTGTCATAGTTTTGCTCATATCTTTTATTGTTATTTTGTTTTTATTAGTACGGATTTACTGGTTACCGGTTATTGACAAGCAAACATGTCATCAGTCTGTTATTTATCGAAGCAGTGCGAAATTAGGGCCGCTACAGGCAAGCACTAAAACTATACCCTTAAAATGTGAGACAGAAAAAATATGTTTTAGTATGTCTGGAGACGATTGTGTTGATTTAAGTTCGACAAAAAAAAATCCTGTGAAAAAAATTAAATTAAGTAAGGATATTACTAAAGCGAAAGAAACCATAAAAGAAACTATAGCCGAATCGATGAGAGAATGTCATTGGATGTTGGGAGAAGGTAAATTAAATTTTATGCCTGCTTCAGGATTCAAGGCAAATTACGGGCTAGTATGCACTAGATTTGTATTCGATGATGAGGCAAAAAAAACTGTCCAAAGCATTACCTATCCGGAGTTATTTGTTACATTAGAAAAGAAAACGTTGTCTGATGGTAGAAGTTATTTAGAATACTTGTATCCTGGATGGAAGGAATCAAAACAAGCATTACAAATGTTTGAGGCCTATGCACAAAACCCTCAAATTCTCAAAGAGAATCCCGGGATTGGAAATTTAAATCCTGCAGATTGGAAAATAGTTTTAGATAATGAACGAGGGTACGCAATTCTTGCACAAATTTCTCCTCCTGGCAATTGGAAAAGCTGGGCATTAGCAGGAGCATCAGCGGTGAGTATTCCCGTGGGTGCAGCATTTTTAGCGTCGGGCATTGGGGCTCCGGTTGGTTTTACTATTTTGGGATTGAGCAGTGCTGCTGGCGCCATTACTGGAGGAGCTGTATTATGGTATTCGTATCCAGAGAAATATGATTATGCCCCTCCATTTATTTATGAATTTGATATCGATAAATTAAAGAATATAGGTGTTTACAGCTTTGAAATTGCTCCGTCATAATGAAACAAAAAAGAAAATTAAGGAAAGGTAAAGTATTCACTTTTATACTTACATTGGTTATTATGAAGATTATTCTTTTATTAGAAATTATAGATGCCAAAAAGGAATATTTTGATGCCTCTCCTATTCATATAGGGTTTATTATGTTATTTTTGTTTTTAGCAATAGGAGCAGGGTCATTTGTACTAGTGAAATTTTTGTTTCATAATGATTTTTTGGGGTATTAATGAAAAAATCTGAAACTCTTTTAATGGAATATTTGGTTTTTATTTTACTTGTACTTATTTTTATTGTAGGGGTGACGTCCTCTGTTATTCGGGTAACTAATAATACGGCAATTCATGAACAGATTCTTGCGAAACAGCTTATGCTGTTAACCAATAAAGCAGAACCTGGAATGACTATAAAAATTGATCTTACTCATTATTACAATATTGCTGCAAAAAATAAATTTCGTGAATCGGTAATATCATTTGACAATTCCGCAAAACAGCTGACTGTAAGATTAATTGATGGTAAGGGCTACTCGGCTAATTATTTTAATGATGTCTTAATTGCATGGAATATTGATAGAGATAAACGTATTTTGATAATGGAGATAGGAATTGATGAAAATTAATACAACGATTAAAACACCATTTTCAAGCATTTATTCTCGTGAGAGAATGAATAAGAAAGCATTTCGTTATGCAGATATTCCTATGGTATTTCTCTGTTTTTTAGTTATAGGGGTTGGGATTGCGATTGGGATGTATGTTTTTTTTTCATATACTGTTGATGTTCGAGGACTAGAAGCTCAAATATTAGGTGAAAAATTAGTGAACGGTTTAGTAGATCAAGGACATTTACGGGATAATGTTTTAACAAATAATTTTAATATTTATCATGAGGCACATATTTCTAAAAAAATTATTGATCAAAATGAACATTATTTTTCGTTAGATATTATTAAAAATGGGGAGATCATTAAAAATATTGATGGAGGTAATCGAGAGTATAAAGTTTTATGTCACCTATCTGGAGAAAAATTACCTCGATGCTTTTCACAGTCTATAAAAATTGATGGTTATACAATAAATATTCTTTCGGCATCAAATTATCAAGGAGCAGGCGTATGACTGCAGCAAAAGGAGACGTTGATTTTTTTGTTTGGATTCCTGCATTTCTAATAATTATTTTTGTTATGATTATCTTTTTATTAATTCTTTTTATCAATTTTGGAAAAAATACTATTTTTGACGGACACGAAGTAACTGTTGTTGAATATTCGCAAAGTGTCTATCTATTAGAATCTTCATTTATTAATTTGCTTCACTATTCAACTACTCTTAATGGTAAAGAGGAAATTATTCTTAATCATTTTACCAAAAGTTTGGATCCTCTTTTCGATATATCTAATGATGAAGGAAAAAATTTTATTGAGGTGTTCGGATTATCGGGCCTGGAAAAACCTAATCATGAATTACGAGAATTATGGGACCGAGAAGGATTTGACGAGAATGATTGGATAGTATATTTAGATGCTCGTAAAAAAATTCAAGAGAGTGATTTAATTACAACATTATCAAAAGAAATATCTTTTTTTTGTCTGAATAAAAAAAATGGATTTTACCTTGAATTGCCGTATGGTTACGTTACTGCTGATGGTTTGAAAGAAAAATATTTTTATTCTGATGTAATCTTTGATGAAGGCTTTCATAAACCATTCGTTTTTTCTATAATTTATCGCGAACAAGCAATAAATATTTTGTTGTATCTTCGTGATTCATGTATTTCAGGAGGAACAGATGTATAAAAAAGGAGTTGCATTGGCAGTTTTAATTTTAGTATTTGCAAGTATTTTTTTGAGCGGATTAAGTCTTATTTATTTTTTTTCAGTTGATAAGAAAATTAGTGAACGTATCGATATGTATACTGTTAGCGATAGTGTTTTGATACAGGAACAATTATTTGATCTTAAAGTAGGCGATATTTTTACACGGGCAAGTGCTACTATAAGTCCATCAAGTAGTCGTGAAGAATTTTTAGGACTATTCAAGAAAGAATTAGACAGCTCTATGAATAGTGCTGGAACTGTTCCTGATACTCTTTCTCAATTGTATAGTAACTTGCAAGTTGAACGAGTACACATTAGCGATGATAAACTAACTTTTACGGTAGATGTAGAGTTCTCGAATGAAAAAAGCGACATTACCATCTTATATAAGAAATCGAGGACTTTAGAAAAGATTTTTAAATGAGGAAACTTATTATATGATATGAAAAAGGGGATGGTCATGAATAAACGTGCAGCTGAAATGGCTGTAGGGACGATTGTTATCATAATTATTGCAATTATTTTGTTGGTGTTATTGGTGTTTGCTGCTTCAGGCGCATTTGGAGATTTCTATAATAAGTATTTTGTTTTAGGCGGAGGCCAGGTTAATTTTCCAACTCATATAAATGCTTGTAAAACTGCGTGTGCAACAGGAGATGAGGGGAGTTATTGTTTAAAGAGGGATGTTGTTTTCACAAAAGATAGGAAAGATACTAACTTATACGCCATGAATAGTGATCAGGGTCAAAAAATAAAATATACGTGTGATATGTTAGAGGAATATAACATTAAACAGATAAATCCTGCTATTGAAACCGGCTTAGATGATTGCATCAATATCGAAGGTTGTTCAAGCCAAGTTTCCAATTAATGGGTTAGTTAACCATAGTTTTATAAATAATTTTAACATTTATTCTTTATGAGCGATTATTCAATGCCAGAGCGACGGAAAACAAAGACTGATAAAAGAGCCAAAGCTAGATATAATCAATACAAAAAAGGCGGCGGGAAAACAGTTCGCAGTCAGGGAAAAAAATATGAATACAATGAAAATTAAAAAACAATTTTCAAGCATTCATTCTCTCACGAGAATGAATAAAAAAGGGTTTGAGTTGACGATAACAACTTTAGTTTTAATTATTATTGCTATCTTAGTTTTAGCTGTATTGATTTATGGATTTGGTTTTGGATGGAGTGTTTTCTGGAATAAAATTACTGCGTTTTCCGGCGGGAAGGATAATGCAGAATCAGTTAAGCAATCTTGCACCATTGCATGTGACACCGAAAAATCATATGATTATTGTCAATTATTACGCAAAGTCATTTTGAATGATGTTGAACAAAAAAGTACATGCAATGACTTGGAAGATACTTTGAATTTTAATTGTGAAGCTATCGTATGTTAGTTACGTTTATATATTATTTTATTTTGATATAAAAAAGGTGTGAAATGATATTAGCAGAAGAAAATTTATTTTTGATTGTGCTTGCTGTTGTTTGGATTATTGGCGCGATTATGCAGGACATGAAGCGACGAGAAGTCGATAATATATGGAATTTTTCGCTGCTCTTATTTGCACTGGCTTACCGCTTGGCGTATTCGATTCATAGTCAGGAATACTGGTTTTTTGTTAATGGAATTTTAGGATTAATAGTATTTGTAGTCTTAGGGAATTTATTTTATTATTCTCAGGTTTTTGCGGGAGGAGACGCAAAATTATTAATAGCATTAGGAGGAATTATGCCGCTAAGTTATGACTGGATTATAAATTTAAAACTATTTGGATCTTTCATCGGATTATTTCTTTTTGGCGGGGCAGTTTACGTGTTATTTTTTGCGTTGGTATTAGTTTGTCTTCATTGGAAAAAATTTTCAATGGAATTTATTAAAAGGTCTCTTAAAATTAAGACGGCTTATATTTTTGGTTTCTTGTTGTTTTTAATTTGGGCAATAATATCTTTTTTTATTGGAACCGAGGTAATTTTATTTGGAGTTATTTTTATTTTGTTTCCTATTTTATTGGCTTTTTCTAAAGCTGTCGAAGAATCCTGCTTAATAGTTAATACCCCATTAAATAAAATTACCGAAGGAGATTGGCTGTATAAAGATATTACCGTAGGAGGGAAAAAGATTAAGGCACATTGGGAAGGTTTGTCAAAACAACAATTAATCTTTATTCAAAAAAAGCACCGAGGACCTATCTTAATCAAACAAGGAATTCCGTTTACTCCTAGTTTTTTGATTGGGCTAATAGGAATTATTTTATTGGATTATTGGTGGGGATGGTTTTAATTTAGTAGAATTTTGGAGACCTTGATTTTAATACTAAGGTGTTAGATTTTTTCTCTCCTTTGGGTTTCCTTTCTCGCGGAGGACTTTTTTTTATTTCCAATAATGCATGAAGTTTTTTCAATTCTTCCTCTGATGCTTTTTCTTTTTTCAAAGGCTTTTCTTTATACACTGGAATTATGTTAATAGCCGCATACTCTTGAAATGCAAACGTTTCTACTTTTATTTCATCTGGTTTTAACTTTGCTTTAATTTTTTTCGCAATTTTTTGTGTTAATGAGAAAGCTTGTTTTGGAATTTTTTCCATAGTTGTTTTTTGTTTTGGGATAATAAGCACATGTCCTCTTGAAAAAGGATTTATTTCTAAAATTGCAATGGCTTCTTTATTTTCATCTATTTTATAGGAGGGTAATTCATTATTAACAAGCATTTGGAAAACTAGCTTTTCATCTTGAGTTGCTGTTTTTCCTTTGAATTGAATTTTGTTTTGAGTCAAAAATTCTTCTAAACCTTCTTCATCAAGAGACAAAATGTATTTTTTTATATCCTCTTTTTTTGGATCATTAAGTTTATCAATTTCAGGTAATAATTGTTTTTTGATTTCTTCGGATTCTTCTTTTGATAATGGCATACTAACAAGAATTAATTGGTAATTATAAATTTATTGCGTTAATGGCTTTATCCAAACGCTTTACTCGCTTTCTGATATAGAATCCATTTCTATTTGGCTTTACCCAAAAGTTCGTCCTCGCATTTGTGCAATGAAATAATTTTTTGATTGTCATTACCCAAAAGCTCGTCTAAAATCAATTACACTGACTGAACTTATATCTTTTAATTGCTTTAAATTTTCTTCGAAATCATCAGTAGGAATTGATTCATCCATCATAAATGTAGCAATTAATGCAACTAAACCAAAAGCAACTGGCTCTTTTTCAAAACGGAGATTACTCCCTTTATTATCTTCTATGATTTTTTGAGCTTCTTCTTGGATTTTAGATAAATCCGCTGTAGGAGATTCAGGCATTATTTTTATTTTTAAAATTGCAGTTCCCATTTTATGAGATTGAAATAGGGCTATATAAAGTTTTGTTTTATAAGTTATTGTTTTTTACCATAATTCTTATAAAGAAGACTTGTTTATAGAATTTATAAAAGATGGAAGGAAATTATCAAAAATTGGTTGAATTAATTGCACAATATTCTGGACTTGATGTAGGAGAGATTGAGAGACGAATAGAAGCGAAACAAGCGAAGCTTTCTGGTTTGATTAGTAAGGAAGGCGCTGCACAAGTTATTGCTGCAGAATTAAACATTAATTTTGACCGACAAATTATAAAAATTTCTCATGTTGTTTCAGGTATGAGAAAAATAAATATTATTGGCAAGGTTCTTGAACTTTTTCCTATACGTGAATATAATAAAAACGGGCGAAGTGGGAGAATTGCTAGCATGATTCTTGCTGATGATACGAGCAACATTCGAACTGTTTTATGGGATGAAAATCATATTGAGCTTTTTGCTGACGGTAAGATAAATAAAGGAGATGTAGTGGAGATTAATAATGCCAGCTTAAGAAATGGTGAGTTACATCTGGGTAGTTTTTCAGACATTAAAATTTCCGAAAATAAAATTGATATTGTTGTTGTAGATAAGCCAATTTTAAAAAAAACAATTTATGAATTTAATGTTAATGAAAATATTTGCACTCGTGCTTTTATTGTACAAATGTATGAACCTAAATTTTTTGAAATTTGTACCACGTGCAAGAAAAAGGTGAATGAAGCAAAAGAATGCCCGGAACATGGAAAGGTTTTTCCGGAAAAAAGAGTTTTACTAAGTGTAGTGATTGACGACGGCACTGAATCAATTCGCGGAACAGTTTTTCATGAGCAGCTTTCTAAAATTATGACTCCTGAAGAATTAGAAAATAATGAATTATTCTCTAAGAAAAAATCTGATTTTGTTGGGAAAGAAGTTATGATAACTGGAAATGTCAAGAGAAACACTTTGTTTAACACAAATGATTTTGTAATTAATGAAATTAAAGATGTTGATTTGGATGCTTTGATTGAAGAGTTGGAAAAATAACTCGGAATATTTATATAGTATTTTATTCTTATATCATAAAGATGGTGAAAAGAAAAGTTTCTCAGAATTTATCCCATAATACTAAAAATATTTCGATAAGAAAATCTAATAACATAAATTGGAAAAGAATTTTGATTTTGTTAGGAATTGTGTTATTTGGATTAGTTATTTACGGTTGATATGTTAATTAGGACACACGTTGCATTTGCTATTTTATTCATTCTATTTTTTATTCGAAATATTGAAAATAAATTTATTTTTGTTATTTTTGTTTTGATTGCAACTATTATTCCAGATCTTGATAGTAAGTTTTCAAGTTATGGAAGGCATTTAATTTTTAGGCCTTTACAATTTTTTACTGTGCATCGAGGGATTTTACATAGTTTTACGACGGCAGTTATTGTATCTGGAATTCTAGCAGTTTTTTGGCCGAAGATTAGTTTTGCTGTTTTTATTGGCTATAGCATTCATTTGTTGTGCGATTGTTTTACGAAGGAAGGTGTGCAGCCATTCTGGCCTTTGAAGATGAAAGCTTGCGGTTCGCTTCGTTCAGGAGGAAAAGTTGAATCTTTATTATTTATTGGAATTATTTTTGTCGATATATTTTTATTTTTTACACTTTTGATTTTTGGTTTGGGTTGATTTTGAGAAGATTTAAATAGTTCTTGAGTTTTATTTGATAGAAAAAGATGGTGAAAAGAAAAGTTTCTCAGAATTTATCCCGTAATTTTCGATAAGAAAATCTAATAACATAAATTGGAAAAGAATTTTGATTTTGTTAGGAATTGTGTTATTTGGATTAGTTATTTACAAGTTGATGATGTAATTCGTAACTTTTATAATGCTTTCTTTCTTTAGTTTTGAATGAAGGTTAAACTGGATGCATATTTTTATTTCTTAATAATTTTCGAAATTATCCATTATTGATTTTTCGAACAAAACTCTATATATCTATAATATATTCTTTAATTCGGCAATATTTATAAGGAGCTTCATTTTAGGTTTTTAATGACTGAAAAAGAAGACGAGGAAAAAGTAAAAGATAAAAAGAAAAAGAGCGAGAAAGCTGAACAAGTTAGTGTAAAGATTTCTGACCTTCCAGGAATAGGACCTGCCGCTGTTGAAAAATTGGAATCTGCTGGAATTTTTGATCTAATTGGAATTGCAGTGATGGGTCCCAAAGAATTAAGCGAAATTGCCGGATTAGGTGAAGCAGTTGCTCGAAAAGCAATACAAGCTGCAAGAAAAATGATGGATCTTGGATTTCAAGACGGATTAGAATTTGCGGAAAAGCGAAAAGAAGTTTTTTTTATTACAACGAGTAGCAAGGAATTAGATAATTTGTTGGGTGGTAAGGGAGTAGAAACTAAAGCTATTACAGAAGTTTTTGGGGCATATGGAAGTGGGAAAACGCAAATTGGTTTGACATTAGCAGTTAATACCCAAATGCCTATCGATAAAGGCGGCGCTGAAGGTAAGGTTGCTTTTATTGATACTGAAGGAACCTTTAGACCAGAACGAATCAAACAAATTGCAGAAAAAAAAGGATTGAATGCAGATGCAGTATTAAAAAATATATTGGTAGCAAGAGCTTTTAATAGCGATCATCAAATCTTGTTAATTGATAGAATTGGGGAATTAATAAAAAATGGTGAACCCATAAAACTGGTTATTGTAGATTCTTTGACTGCTCATTTTCGTGCAGAATTTTCTGGGAGAGGACAACTCGCTGATCGACAGCAGAAATTGAATAGATATTTACATAGTTTGATGAGAATGGCTGAACAATTTAATCTCGGTATTTATGTAACTAATCAGGTTATGGCGAATCCTGCAATGATGTTTGGTGATCCGACAACTGCTATTGGCGGTAATATTGTAGGTCATGCATCGACTTATAGATTATATGTGCGTCGTGGGAAAAAAAGTTCTCGTGTTGCAAAATTAATTGACTCTCCTAATCTCCCAGATAATGAATGCGTTTTTTTTATCAGTGAAGGTGGTGTTACTGATGGAGATAGCGAAGAATAAAATAATCAAAAATATAATTAATCAAATTTTTATTGAACATTAACGCCTAGTCTTTTTAATTCTTTTTTATCGTGTTCATATTGTTCTTTTAATTGTCTTACTCGGCTGTCTTTATTTTTTATTTGTTCAATTTCTCTTTTTGCTTCTTCAATTCTTTTTTCTGCGTCTCTTAATTTTCTATCAATGTAGTGATCTCCTTTAATATCTGAAAGTTTTCTTACTTTAAATGAGTCTGTCATAGAATCTTTTGATTTTATTTTTTTCCTTACAAAAAAGAAAATGCAGACTATTACTATGAGTGCAATTATTATTCCTAAACCATAATATATTTTCTTTGTAGTTTCTTTATTAGAAAATATTGCTAAACCTGATACCTTGCTATTTTTTAATTCTTCAACACTTTCTGTTTGCGTTTCAGCAGCTGGTTCTGTTTCTACAGGAGTTTCTTCTGATGCTGTTTCCTCGACGGGTGCTTTTGGTTCTGGAGTTTCAGCTGCTGCTTGTGCAGCTGCTTCAGCATCAATTTCGGCCTGTGTTTTAAGACTTACATCTCCGGGAACAAAGTTAATTACTAATTTTTCTCCAGATTTTACCGCCTCAAATTTTTTATTTAAAATAGTAATAGTATCTTTTTTTAATGTAACAAGGAGGTCTAATGAGGTTGGATCTTGATTAGTCAAAATTTGCACTTCCCCCCCGGCAGTATCTTTATGGAAGCTTTCTAATGTTGTTAGTTTTCCTGCTTCACGGACAATTACTGAAACTCGATGATTTGACAAAGTTTTTATTGTCATCGAGGTTTCCAATGCAAATACTATTGGCAACAATACTATTATTATTGCAATAAGTAATTTTTTACTCGCCATCTTTTGTTTAATTAATTATTCATCATTTATAAATTTTATTTTTCTATAACAATTGTTTTGGGAAAAATTTATATATGGTTTATTCTTTGAAGAATTGAAAAGAGGATTGGATATAAAATTCATTATATGGTTGAAACTATAGCCAATGGGACTTTTTATTTTCCTATTTTGAATAATAGCGATTATGCTGAGGTTTCCGCATTCCCGAATGATGCACCTCCTATTGTGAAAAAACTAAATTTGAGCAGAAATGAAAATAATATCACTTTAATATCTATAGAATTTGGTGGCTAGGGTGATAAATGGTTACGTCAATTTAATGCATCTGGCGATTTAGAGGAAGTTAATTTTACAGCATTTCCTATTCAACTCAGATTTTTACGATGGGGAACAACATCGGTTATTACTGAAATGAACGCCTCTCGTTTTAATCCGCTTAAGGCATTGGTTGCTGGACAAGTTGATTTGGAGCTTAAGGTTCTTTCTTCAAATGTTACAATGCGCTTCAATAATTTTGACATGTTCTCAACAAAACAGCCTCCAATGTTTGCAGTTATGGATGATGCAAAAGCAAATTCATCAACTCAAAATTGGAAATTTGGTAATTTTGTTCCGAAAGATGTCTATGATAATGTTACGCTAATTATACCTTATAATGAAGGGGATATCTCTGAATCTGGGACATTTAATATTTCAATTTTATATACTGAAGATCCGAGTGAGTCTCACCAACTCATTGCTTGGTGGAATCGTTCTCGAGGAGATGATTATAACAATTTGACTGATGAGTTTATTGCATATAATGCCTCACGCTATAGGGATTATTTAACTACCACAGGTATAAATTGCAGCAAAAATAATTCAAATTATGTCTGTTTTATTAATACCAGCTCCAATGAATTGATCATAGAGATTCCTCATTTTTCAGGAGTTGAATCGATGATGGCTATTACAACATTAGCTAAATCATCTTCATCAACAGGATCTGGTGGTGAAAGCGGCGGCGGAATCGGAAGTTATTGGGATAAAACGGAAAGTATTGATAATGCTGAATTAGATGAGGGAGTAGAAAAAATTATTCAGGTAAAACATAGACTAAAAATTAATTTAAGTGGAGAGACTCACTATCTTGGTGTAGTCGAAATAAATGACTCTTTTGTTACGATAAACATTTCTTCTGATCCTATTCAGGAAATTTTTTCCGTTGGTGAGAAAAATAAATTTGAGTTAAACGGAGATGATTATTATGATTTGTTCGTGAAACTTAATGAAATTGAAGGAAACAATAAAGCGCGTTTGACTATAAAGAAAATTCATGAAAAGATCCCTTCATTATCTCCTTCTGATGATGAATTTACAAAATCTGACACGCGAGAAAATCCTCAAATGATTGATGAAAATAAATCTTATTTGTGGCTTTTTGTTGGAATAATTATTGTTTTAATCGTAATTGGATTTTGGTTGATGCGAAGAAGAAACGAATAAAAAATTTTAACAATAATATTAGTTTCTATACTCTGATTTTTATTATTACTATATTTATTTTTCAGCTTCATAAAAGCATTTGTTCTTTTTTGCTTCTTTTTCTATAAAAGTTAATGCACTATTCATATGACTTCCTAATTCTTTAAGATTTTCTCCCTGAATTGAAATTCTGTATCTTCCTGCAGCTATGTAACTAATCTTACATTTTGAATTTTTTATTGAATCTAGAAGAATCCTTTTAATAAGAATCATTCCGTTATTTGATTTATTTGAAAATTTAAAAAATTGTTTAATTTCTTTCGGCTTTTCTTTTTTGGATTCAATTATTTTTTTAATTTTATCTGCATATTCTTTATTGACATATTTTTCTAATATTTTTGAATTTTCCTTAATTTCACTAAAAAAATTCGTTAAGGAATAATTTTTTTGAATTTTCTCAATTGTATCTTCAAAATTTTCTCTAAGTACCGTTTTTAAAATTGCTTGAAAACTTTTTTCCTTTGAAATTTTATCTAATAGTTCTTTTTTTTCATTTTGTTTAACTCTTCTTAAAGATAAATAAATTCGGTCTCCTTGGATTTTTAGAATTTTGCACGCTATTTTTTTTCCTGGTGAAACAAATTCTCTTAGATTTCTAATTCTTCCGGGAGATATTTCTGACATCGTAATTGTGCCTTCAAGTCTATTATCACTATTACCTTTGTCAATATGAAATTGTTCACCATCATTCTCAAGTTTGACAAATACTGTTGTCCCGACAATTTTATCAACGGTACATAATACAATTTCTCCTTCTTCTAATTCATGTTTCATATAGAATTACAAATTATTCATATTATAAATCTTTTCTAATGAAGAAATTCTCCAAGAAATATGAACATGACATATATATCGATTTTTTCATTTTGTTTTTATAAATTACCATTTAAATGTTACTTATTTCGTATTGGATTTTCATAGCGCGAGAATACAGAGAAGGAAGAATTATTAAATCAACTAAGAATACGGAAGTCTCATCAAGAATCAGTTAAATTAGAAAAAAGAATATCTTATTTTTATTATGAATATAGCACTGATTGATATCAGTTTAACATTTCTACAACACGTGCTTTGATTTCTGCTTTTCCACCCTTTGGTTCTGCAATAATGGTATCACAAACGAGGCACTTTACTTTTGTTGTAGCGCCCTCAAAGATAATCTGATCATTTTTACAACTAGAACAGCGAACTTTTATGAATCGATATTTGTTTTTTCCCATCTTCTATTGCTTGTTATTTACTCAATCCTAAGAAAAATTGAGTTTTTAAAGCTGTTGGTTTTTCGTGGCGTAAATCTAATGTTGCATAAATGGCTTTTTACTTTCTAAATGCTCTTTTCATCCATCTACCAATTGTTGTACAAGGAAGTTTAATTCTTTCTGCACCTGCAAGATTGTCTAAATCAAAAGTTAAAACTGCCAATTTGCTGTCTCCGTCGTGGTTTCCAGCAGACATACTCCAAGTATCACTGATTTTTGTTTTATACTCTTTTGACATATCAACAGTTTCGTGAATATGTCCATGAAGAGTAAGATATGGCTGATGTTGTTCAATGAATTGTCTGACTGCAAAACTTCCAACATGCTTTTCATCTTCTGTTATGTCTAATGGTGTATTATTCGGTGGCGTGTGAAAAACATAAATAGTTCTCTTTGGGTTAGCGTTGAATAAACTATTTTCAAGGTCTTTCTGAATTGAATCTGCTCTATCCTCGTCTGTAAATTGGATACCTTGCCATTTTTCATCGTCTCCTTCTCCTACGCTGACTATTCCTTGTAGGTTATAATCTCTTTGACGTTTTGCATATTCTATAGCAATTTCTTCTGGAACATTTGTTAAAGTCTACGCAAGAAATCCGAACCTTTTAAGGGGCGGATGAATTGCGTTACTCCGTCGATAAATATTTATTTCTAATAAAATTAATCCAATAGAGCTAGACAGTTAGCCCCATTGAAATCAGTAATCATAGGGAGAACTAGCTCATTCTAAATAAACTTTGCGGCGCGCGCACCGCGCTGTCGCGCGGAGAAAAAATGGAAACACAAATAACTTTGAGCGGAGGCTCTACAAAAATAGAAATAAAAAATTATAAACATTATGAGA